>JAGQZQ010000068.1 GCA_020435415.1 Flavobacteriales bacterium | reverse complement strand
CGGATCAAAGAGATCCAGGATCAACCCGACCCATTCTCCATGGTTCTGGATCTGGGCGAAAAAGGAAAAAGAGAAATTTATTTTGAACACCCGGACATCCCTGCACACAACGCTATTAAAGAAGAGCTTCAGGCATTTCACAGAGCCATTTCCAACGGCACCAAACCGATGGTTTCGGCAGAGGACGGATACCGTGCCCTTGAAACCGCATGGCAGATTAATCATATGATGAACCATACCGAAGCCTCCTGATGAGCGCAACAATATTTCAGTTTCAACTTCGTTGATCAACCGTGCATCACTCATGATAAAAACCCAAAGCAGAACACATAATTCAAAGGCCTTGCCTGTTGGATGGGTATTACCCATGCTTGCAGTCATCACCTTTATGTCCGCGTGTGAATTGATCAATCCGGATGAGCAAATCCCAACGTACCTCAGGATTGATCAGTTTAATCTTACCACCAACCAGGCAAGTGAAGGAAGTGCCCGTCATAAGATCACCGATGCATGGGTGTACATTGACGATCAGGCCATCGGTGCATTCGAGCTGCCCGCCCGCGTTCCTGTTCCATACAGTGGCTCACATAAAGTCACGATATACCCGGGCATCAAAATGAATGGCATCAGTGCAACCAGGGTTATTTATCCCTTTTTCACCTCCTATAACCAAACACTGGACCTGGTTCCGGCAGAAACCATCACATTAAACCCAACCACCACATACACGTCCTTTACGCAGTTCGCCTGGATGGAAACATTTGACAATGCCGGTTTCTCTCTTGAAAAAACCTCAAAAAGTGACACGACCATGACCAAGGCCCTGACCGCCGATATCTTTGAGGGGAAGGGTTCGGGCAGAATTTACCTGGATACCGGTGATACATTATTTGAAGCCAAAAGTACCGATGCATTCAAGCTGCCTAAGGGAGAGGCAATCTTTTTAGAAATGCATTATAAGTGCAACCATCCATTTGTCGTTGGCCTGATTGCAAACGGCACCCAGCTGACCACCCAATTCCCCGTATTCAGCTTCAACCCAACGACCGAGTGGAACAAGATCTACATAAACCTTACCCAGGAGGTCGGTAATCAGAACAACATCATAGACTATAATGTCTTCATCGGCGTGTCGCGGGATGGGAGCTACGCAGTCAATCCGGAAATCTTCCTCGACAATTTCAAACTGGTATACTAAATGAACAGAACCCTCCAGGTCCTGAAGTACGTCATCGCCGATCTTATTTCGGCTTCATTGGCCTGGGGAATGTTCTTCATCTACCGGAAGAAGTTTATCGAACCCGTAAAATACGGCTACGAAGTCCCATATGAACTGGATCAGAAACTGGTTATCGGACTGATCATTCTTCCATTATTCTGGTTGCTGCTTTATACAATTTTCGGAACATACCGGGATATTTACAGAAAATCGCGGTTAAAGGAAATGGCCCAAACCCTGTGGGCGTCATTCATCGGTGTACTGGTTATATTTTTCGTTCTACTTCTTGATGATGAAGTGGCCAATTACAAAAGCTATTACCGCACATTCTTTGTTCTTTACGGATTGCATTTCCTGATCACGTTCCTGTTTCGTTTCCTGCTTACAAGCCACACAGCCCATCGCATTCAACGACATATCATCGGTTTCCCAACGGTCCTGATCGGAAGCAATGAGAAGGCAGCAGAGCTTTATGATGAGATGACCAATGCCAAGCATTCCAGCGGTAATCGCTTTATAGGTTTTGTGCATGTAAATGGCAACGGTAAAAAGCCGGTACTATCCAAAAAACTTCCTCACCTGGGACATGTCAACGACATCCGGGAGATATTAAGCGAATCAAAAGCAGAAGAGGTGATCATCGCCATCGAATCATCGGAACACGATAAGCTTAGGCGGATCATGGATCGCATCGAAGGGTTGGGCATCATCATCAAGATTATTCCCGACATGTACGACATCCTTTCCGGTTCAGTCAAGATGACATCTCTGTTCGGTGCACCGTTGATCGAAATCTATCCGGATCTTATGCCTCACTGGCAAAAGTTTGTTAAACGCACAATGGATATTTCGATCTCACTCATTGTACTCACGGTGGGATTCCCCCTCTATCTCATCACAGCCATCCTGGTCAAGACAACTTCAAAAGGCCCTGTATTTTACAGTCACGAAAGGATCGGGTTGCATGGTATGCCCTTTACCATTTACAAATTCCGATCTATGAAAGTGAATGCAGAAGTTGACACGCCTAAATTGTCCAGCGGCAATGACAGTCGCATTACAGCCTTCGGAAGCTTTATGCGCAAAACGCGACTTGACGAATTTCCGCAGTTTTATAATGTGCTTCGAGGAGACATGTCTCTTGTGGGGCCCAGACCGGAACGCCAGTTCTTCATTGATCAGATCGTCAAGAAAGCAGAACACTACCATCATCTTCATAAGGTCAGGCCCGGAATTACCTCCTGGGGACAAGTAAAATATGGCTATGCAGAAAACGTCAATCAAATGATTGAGCGGTTGAAGTACGACATCATTTATATTGAGAACATGTCACTCGCGCTGGATCTTAAGATCATATTTTATACCGTCCTGACTGTCATTCAGGGGCGCGGTAAATAAAGTGATAACAGCCTATTGGTTTGTGATCTAAACCTAAATTGATACCTTCGGCCATAACATTATTTCTATGAAAAAGATTCTCACCATTGTGGCCCTGAGCACAGTTTCACTGTTTGCATGTAAGTCACATAAAACCGCTGCCGTGAAGGTTCCCGGCATGTCTGCCACGGATGTGGAACGGGGCTCCGAATTATTTCCCGGTCTGACCCTCGCAGGACTGGAAAAGGGCAAAAGCATCAATGAACAATTTTGTAACACATGCCACGCGCTTAAGGATCACACCCTGTTATCGCAGGAACGACTCGAGAAAATTGTTCCCGCCATGGTGGGAAAGGTGAATAAAAAGACAGGTGAAACGTCCATCAACGAAGAAGATGCGACAGCGCTGTTGCAGTATCTTATAACGATGGGACCGGCAAGTAAGTAACATATATACGTATTCAACAAGCCATGAAGAAGATTGCCGTAATAGGTTCAGGAACAATGGGAAATGGGATTGCCCATGTATTTGCGCAAACCGGATACGATGTAGCACTCATCGACGTCTCCGATGCCGCTCTTGAAAAAGGTATGGCCACCATTACCAAAAATCTGGACCGTCTGGTTAACAAAGAAAAGATCGCTGCTGAAGATAAGGTAGCAACACTGGCCCGCATCAAAACATTCACCTCTCTTCCCGAAGGTGTTAAAGATTGTGATCTGGTCGTTGAAGCTGCCACAGAAAACACCGAGCTAAAACTGAACATTTTCAGGGAGCTGGACAAGGCCTGTGATAAACATACCATCCTGGCTTCCAACACATCTTCCATATCGATCACTAAAATTGCAGCCGTCACCCAGCGCCCGGCCCAGGTCATCGGCATGCATTTCATGAACCCGGTACCTATTATGAAGCTGGTGGAGGTCATTCGGGGATATGCTACATCAGATGATGTATGTCGGTCCGTTTTTGCCCTTTCAGAAAAACTGGGAAAAGTGCCGGTTGAGGTTAACGACTACCCGGGATTCATTGCCAACCGCATCCTGATGCCCATGATCAATGAAGCCATATATTCTCTTTACGAAGGTGTAGCAGGCGTTCATGAGATAGACACCGTTATGAAACTCGGTATGGCTCATCCCATGGGACCATTGCAGTTGGCAGACTTCATCGGTCTGGATGTGTGCCTGTCGATCCTTAAAGTACTGCACGATGGTTTTGGAAATCCAAAATATGCACCCTGCCCCCTCCTGGTCAATATGGTTACAGCAGGCAATCTGGGCATCAAGGCCGGTGAAGGGTTTTATGAATACGGCCATGACAGCAAAGATCTGGTGGTTGCGAAACGCTTTATACGCAACAAAGGACAAGCAGAAGGAGTTATTTAGCCAAACCGGTTTCCCGGTGCTTAAGACTTCTCCCGGGAAGGAAATTACCCGGAAGGTGCCTAGCCCGGTTCAAAATTTTCCTATCTTTGGGCTTTGATGAAATTTCTGAATCCCAGTCTGCTCTATGCTCTCTTCGCCCTGGCGATTCCCATTATCATTCACCTGTTCAATTTCCAGCGGTTTAAAAAAGTGTACTTCACCCAGGTTCGCTTTCTGCGAAACCTGCAACAACAAACAAGGTCCCACTCCCGCCTGAAACATTTGTTGGTGCTTACAACCAGGTTGCTCGCCCTGGCCTTCCTTATACTTGCTTTTGCCCAACCCTTCATTCCGGAAGGTGATCACCCTACAGACGCCGGAAAGAAAGCAATAAGCGTTTATATCGACAATAGCTTCAGCATGGATGCCACCAACGAAGAGGGGCGTCTGCTGGAACTGGCAAAAATGAAGGCCCGGGAGGTGGCGGATGCATACGCACCTACCGATATCTTCCAACTGATCACCAATGATTTTCTCGGAAAACAGCAACGCCTGCTCAGCAAAGAAGATTTCCTGGAAGCACTTGGAGAGGTGGAAACATCTCCGGATACACGCTCCATCAGTGAAGTATACAAGCGCCAGCAGGATGCACTTTCACAGCACCAGGGAACAAGAATTGCTTACATATTATCGGATTACCAGAAAAGCATTACGGACCTGGATGTGATAAGCCAGGACACCACCATCACACTCAACCTGGTGGCCATGCATGCTGAAAAAGCCAGCAATGTTTATATCGATTCCGTCTGGTTTGAAAACCCCGTAAGGATGTCCGATACACCGGAGCAGCTGACGGTAAGAATAAAGAATGCTTCTGACGAAGAACACGAAAACATTCCGGTGAAGTTGATGATCAACGGTCATCAGAAGGCCATGGCAAGTATCCGAACCACACCCGGATCTACTCAGGACGTGGTTTTAACTTATACCACAGAGGAATCAGGTATCCAATACGGAGAGATCGCGCTTGTAGATTATCCCATCGTTTATGATGACCATTATTTCTTTGCCTATAGCATTGCGGATAGCCTTTCTATCCTGTGCATCAATCAAAACGAAGAAAGTGAAGCCGTGAACGCGCTTTTCGGAGATGATGCTTATGTCCGTCTCAGAAATGTTTCTGCCGGAAGTATTGATTTCTCCGCATTCTCCGGTCAGCACATGATCGTTCTGAACGAGCTTACAGAAATCGCGACCGGTCTGCAGGATGAGCTTGCCAAATTTGTGAACGAAGGCGGTTCTTTATGGGTATTCCCCAACGCCCTGAACGAACAAGAACCCATCAACAGTCTGCTTTCACAGCTTGGAACCGGTTTGTATACCAGCCTGGATACCCAGCGCACCAAGGTATCATCCTTCTTTAAGGAACATTTGCTGTATGAACATATTTTCGAGAAGGTACCTGAAAACATGGACTTCCCGGTAACCGGCAAACACTACGTCATGACTTCATCACAAAGCACGTCCGAGGAAGTCTTACTAAGGCTCCAGGATAACCACCCGTTCATCAGCAGGTACAAATCAGGGCGGGGATTTGTATACACTTCCGCCGTCCCCTCAAATGACAAATCTTTTTATCCGTTTGGCAACCATAGCTTGAATGTGCTTACACTCTATCAGGCAGCGTTGCACAGTCAATCTGCCAACGATCTGTTTACCATCATCGGTGCAGATGATGCCATTACCCTGGGTAAATTGTATACCGGCTCCGAGGGCGTACTGACGATAAAGAAGCTGGGATCGGAGGGTTCGTTTATTCCGGAGCAACGTTCGGGAGGATTGAAGACCATCCTTTATACCCATGGCCAGGTTAATGAGGCAGGACTTTATGTGTTGAAGGCGGGCAGTTCAGACTTATTGGGACTGGCATTTAACTACGAACGAAAAGAATCGGAAACGGCAACATATACAGCAGAAGACCTGAAAACGATCACCCGTAAACTAGGCATATCCAGCTCATCTGTGATGGATGGAGGCATCTCGGAATTTGCCCTGGCTATCACCAGGCAGGCTGAGGGTACACGTTTATGGAGAATCTGCATTTGGCTGGCATTGCTTATGCTGGCTACTGAAACCGCTTTCATCCGATTACTGAAATGATGGTTATCATATTATTCAGTTAAACACGTATGTCATGAAAATTCTGATCAAACAAGCCAGGATCATTAACAGGGCATCTTCGCACAATGGCAAGGTCAAAGATATCCTGATCGAAGGAGGGGTAATTAAAAAGATCGGAAGCAGGTTAACGGCATCAGGCGCCAAAGTTTGCAGCGCGAAAAACCTTCACGTCTCTGCCGGCTGGTTCGACATGCAGGTTTTTGTCCCGGATCCGGGACATGAATATAAGGAAACCCTTGACGACACGTGCCGGGCTGCAAGGCTCGGTGGTTTTACGGGCATGGCGGTTCTACCCAACACCCAACCACCCAGGGACAACAAAGCCGCGGTCGAATACGTGATCAACCGCACCAGGGGACAACTCGTGGATGTGATTCCTTATGGTGCTTTGTCATCACAACTTTCCGGAGAATACATGACGGAAATGTTTGACATGATGGAAGCCGGAGCCATGGCATTTACAGATGGCAAAGAAGGCATACAGAGCAGCAATCTTCAAAAACTTGCTTTGCAATATGCACTCGATTTTAACGGGCTGATCGTGAGTTTTCCGATGGACAAGAACCTGGCAGCACATGGAGTAGCCAATGAAGGGTTAGTCGCAACACAACTCGGAATCCCCGTTATCCCGGCACTTGCAGAAGAGATCGCCTTGCAACGGGATCTTTACCTTGCAGATTACACCGGAGGCCGGTTGCACTTTGGCACCCTTTCAGCCAAGCGTTCCATGGACCTGCTCCGCGATGCCAGAAAGAGGAAGCTAAAGGTAAGCGGTGGCGTTTCCGCGCACCATCTCCTCCTAACCGAGACGGCACTGAATGATTTTAACAGCGACGCCAAGCTCATGCCACCCCTTCGGGAAGAAGCGGACCGGCAGGCACTGATAAAAGCCCTGAACGACAATACCCTGCAGGTCATTTGCTCAGACCATTGCCCGGAAGATGACGATGAGAAAAGGAAAGAATTTGACATGGCTGCGTTTGGTGCAAGTGGCATTATTACCGCATTTGCAGTAGCGAGAACCGGGGTTGACAAAAAAGTAAAACTATCGACCCTGGTGGAGGCATTTTCCACCAACCCCAGAAAGATCCTCGGTCTCCCGGATATTATTCTTGAAGAGGGTGCACCGGCCAACATTACAATGTTTGATCCGGACCTGCCATGGACGGTTACGCCGGAGTCGCTTTCCTCAAACTGCATCAACAGCCCGGTGCTTCACCAGAAGCTTACAGGCAAGGCTTTGGGAGTTATCAATCACGACCAGCTTTTCTGGAATATCAAATAACCCGCTGAATTCAATAAAACTATTTGGTGCCGAACGGGAGCAGTTGATGCTTGCGGGTATAAGTGCTGGATGGTGGCGTCTTGTGAAGTTGTTCACCATTCATGACCCGTTCGTAATACACGAGGTAATCTTTCGCCATCTGATTCGCATGAAAGCGATCAATGACATATTGGTGACACGCCTTCCGGTCGAAGTCCTCAATATGGTTCATCGCTTCGGTGAGTTCTTCAGGGTTGTTGGAAAGAACACCCATATCTGAAGGCACCAGTTCGGGTAGAGATCCATAAGGGGTCCCCAGCACCGGGCCGCCAAAATACAGACTTTCCAGGATGGACAGCCCGAACGGTTCATGCCAGCGAATCGGGAACAATAAACCTTTGGACGTGTTAAGGACCCGTAACTTCTCCTGTCCGCCCAAAAATCCTTTGTACTTCACCAGGGTATTGAAGGTAAATCCCCGGGAACCGATAATCATCAAAGGTTCCCGCACCGATTTGGTCAATTGAATGGCGCCTATCTTATTTTTTTCAAGCCTTGAACCTTTTGCAAGGAAGGTCCAGTGCGATCGCTTCTGGTTCCAGTCTACCGTACCGTAATCGTCCAGGCCAAGTCCATTATAAACAAAATGCGCACTGTTATGGCGTCTTGCATGATCTTTGGAAACAAAAACGGTTTGCGGATCATACACCTCCCCTGGTTTGCCATTACCATGAATCGTTACCAGATATGGTTTTTTCAATGGTTCCCTGATGGGAAAATGAATGTGCACGAGATCGGCATTTTCGGGAATCTGTTCATCCAGGGATTTGCCCGGCTGCAAAGGAAGCACATCGGCAAACGGACATGAAGATCCAGGCGCAACCAGGTAGGTAACCTTGTGCCCTGCGCGGGTAAGCTCCTGCCCCAACCACCAGATCACCCTCTCCGTACCGCCGTATTTCAGAACGGGAATTCGTGTATTGTTAACAATGACAATATGCATCTCAGGCAACTGGCATTTCTATTTGCAATCCATCATAGGCCAAATATACATCAGGAGGCAGTTGTAACGAAACATCCGCGTGTTTTCCCAACTGATGACTGATATGAGTCAGGTATACCTCAGCAGCGTTCAACTCCTTGCCCAGTGCAATGGCTTCGTCCAGGGTAAAATGAGACACATGGGCTTCTTTTCTCAGGGCATTCAAAACAAGAATCTTCGAATCTCTCAACATCTCCTTTTCCGGATCATCTATGGCGTTGGCATCCGTAACATATGAAAAATCAGCAAAGCGGAATGCCATGACCGGAAGTTTGTGATGCCAAACATTTACCGGCAGTACATCCATATCTGCCACTTTAAAAGCTTCACCCTGATGAATGGTGTTCATGTTTACCCTTGGAACTCCCGGATAACCTTCGTCATGAAACACATAATGGTATTCTCTTTCCAGTGCTTTCTGAACCCTCACAGATGCATATACCTCCATAGGTTTCCCACTTTGAAAGTTAAATGCCCTTACATCATCCATTCCGGCAATGTGGTCTTTATGTTCATGGGTAAACAGCAGCGCATCTAACCTTGCGGCATCCACATTCAGCATTTGTTGTCTGAAATCAGGGCCGGAATCCACAACCACCACCTGTCCGTTGTGTTCTATCATCACAGAAGATCTCAGACGTTGGTCCCTGGAATCATCAGAGCGACACACATCGCATGAACATGCGATCATGGGAACTCCAGAGGACGTACCGGTTCCTAAGAATGTGATTTTCATCATTTCAGCCTCATCAAGATTCGGCGGGCAACGGCCGTGATGCAACCTGCCGGGGGGTAAAGGTGCGAATTAAAGGCGAATTGATCACACCCTGAATGTAATTCCGTTTTTTCGCTTCAATAAGGGGGCATACCTGCCTCTGAAAAAACCAAAAATAACCCGAGACAACAACGCCTGCATATTTTTCATATATCAATTTTTCTTCCTTACTTTGGCCGGTCCAACTATTATCATAAACCAATCTATAGCGTACTGTGAAATTAGGTGTACCAAAGGAAACAAAGGATCGCGAGAGGCGGGTAGCACTCACCCCAACGGTGGTCAAATCACTTATCTCCAAAGGATTTGAAGTGATCGTCGAAAGTGGTGCCGGTGACAATTCCTTTATATATGACGAGAAATACAAGGAAGCCGGTGCAACCATCGCAGACAAGAACAAAGTATACTCGGAGTCGGATGTGGTGTTAAAGGTAAACGCACCTTCCCCTGAAGAGATCAGCCAGATGAAAAAAGACGCGGTGCTGATCTCTTTTATGTTTGCGGCCGTCAACAAAGAACTTGTTGATGCGTGTGCCAAGCAGGGAATCAGTGCTTATTCCATGGATGCTATTCCAAGAACTTCACTGGCACAGAAGATGGATGCTTTGAGCTCTCAGAGTAACCTGGCCGGATACAAGACGGTATTGTTGGCCGCCAACGCCTTAGGGAAAATATTCCCACTCCTGATGACTTCCGCCGGAACATTAAAACCGTCACGGATTGTGATCATGGGTGCAGGGGTTGCCGGACTTCAGGCCATTGCCACCGCCAAAAGGCTGGGTGCCATTGTGGAAGTTTCCGACATCAGACCCGAAACCAAAGAACAGGTGGAATCACTCGGTGGTAAATTTATTGAGGTCCCTGCAGATGAGTCCGTCAAAATGGAAGGCGGTTACGTGAAGGGTGTATCCGAAGAATTCCTCAAGAAACAAAAAGAACTGGTCGCCAAACACGTGGCCGAAGCGGATGTGGTGATCACCACAGCATTGATCCCGGGAAAGAAAGCCCCGGTGCTTATCACCGCAGACATGGTAAAGTCCATGCGCCCGGGTTCGGTCGTTGTGGATATGGCCGTCGAACAAGGTGGTAACTGTGAGCTCAGCGAGATGAACAAAACGGTAGAAAAAGAAGGCGTGATCATCATCGGAGAGACCAATCTGCCCAGCACAATGCCGATGAATGCCAGCGAGCTGTATGCAAAAAACATCAGTGAATTTCTTCTGCATGTGGCCTCGTCGGAAGGTTTCAAGTGGGATATGGAGGAGGAGATCAACAAAGGCTCCCTCATTGTTCACGCCGGCAAGAAAGTTCACCCTACGGTAATGGCAGAAGCAGCCACCGCGTAATTCATCAACCAAAAACATTCTCATGGAAATTCTCGATTTTCTTTACAAACATATGGATATGGTCTATGTGGTGATCCTGTCCATACTTCTCGGTGTGGAAGTGATTGCGAATGTGCCTTCGGTACTTCATACACCACTGATGTCAGGCGCCAACGCCATTCACGGTGTGGTTATCATCGGTGCTATTATTATTATGGGTAAAGCCCAAAGTGATGATATCCTCGCGCTTATACTCGGCTTTCTTGCGGTGATCCTCGGAACACTCAACGTGGTCGGAGGGTTTGTTG
The DNA here is from genome assembly GCA_020435415.1 of Flavobacteriales bacterium. Lineage (NCBI taxonomy): Bacteria > Pseudomonadati > Bacteroidota > Flavobacteriia > Flavobacteriales > Flavobacteriales bacterium. The sequence goes on along the minus strand of JAGQZQ010000068.1, from coordinate 8,275 downwards.
TGACAGACCGGATGTTGGAAATGTTTAAGAAAAAACCTGCTAAAAAAGACTAAGCCATGGGCGCTCACATTCTTGAAATCGGTTATTTATTTGCTTCGATTCTCTACATTCTGGGACTGAAAAAACTTAGCGGTCCCAAAACCGCCAGGTCCGGTAATCTATGGGCTGCAGTGGGTATGACCGTTGCGATTTTTGCCACCATCTTTCTTTATAAAGATGAGAACGGAAACAACCTGGGGAATCTCGGGCTTATTTTCGGCGGTATTGCCATCGGTACGGTCATTGGTTGGATGATCGCCAAAAAGGTGGCCATGACCGCCATGCCTCAGATGGTATCTCTTTTCAATGGAATGGGTGGTGCCTGTGCGGCCATCATCGGACTCATTGAGTTCCCCCATGCCATGCACGCCGAAAATCCCGACCGTTTGATCCTTCTGACGATCTTTTGCGGACTGGTGATCGGTACCGTATCATTCTCAGGATCTATGGTGGCCTTTGCCAAACTGAACGGGAATATGAAGAAAGACATCCGTCTCCCCTTCTATAACATCCTGAACACACTCCTGATCATTGGTATCCTGGGGCTGACTGCATGTCTTTCCATGGATAACATCCCCAACGCTGAGATGTGGGTATACATCCTGTGTGCCGCTTCATTTCTTTACGGGGTACTGTTTGTTATCCCTATCGGTGGTGCAGATATGCCCGTGGTGATATCATTGCTCAACTCTTTCACCGGGATGGCAGCGGCCTTCGGTGGTTTTCTTTATGACAACATGGCCATGCTCACGGGAGGTATCCTGGTGGGATCCGCCGGAACAATCCTGACCGTCGTCATGTGTCAGGCAATGAACCGCTCACTCACCAATGTAATCTTCGGAGCCTTCGGTACCGGTGGCGTTGCAAAAGCCGCCAGCGGAGATGGTGTACAGAAGAGTTTCCGTGAGGTAAGCCCATCTGATGCGGCCGTTCTCATGAACTATGCCACCAAGGTGGTGATCGTACCCGGATACGGTCTTGCCGTAGCCCAGGCGCAACACGTAGTACATGAACTGGAAGAGCTTCTGGAATCCAGAGGCGTCGAAGTCAAATACGCCATTCACCCTGTGGCCGGCCGGATGCCCGGACATATGAACGTATTGCTCGCAGAATCCAATGTGGATTACGGAAAGCTGGTTGAGATGGAAGACATCAATCCGGAGTTTTCAACCACAGATGTGGTGCTTGTACTCGGAGCCAACGACGTTGTAAACCCAGCCGCGAAAGAAGATCCATCCAGCCCTATCTACGGTATGCCCATCCTGAATGTTGAAGACTCAAAACAGATCATCATCAACAAGCGAAGCATGAGCGTAGGTTACGCAGGTATTGACAATGACTTGTTCTACAGGGATAAGACCAGCATGCTCTTTGGTGATGCCAAACAGGTGTTGGCAAAACTGGTTGAAGAAGTCAAGGCGCTTTAAGGGAACAACCCAAGAATTATTCAAACCCCGGTCCCATGGATTCGGGGTTTTTTATTTCCCGTTATCAGGCGCCCCAACTGACGCTGCCAGCCAATCTATGTACGGCGCATGTCCATCGGACAACGGCCAGGCAACAACACAAGGGCATTCATACGAATGAAGTGAAACGACCCGGGCACGCAATGCTTCAAAATTGTCCGCTGAGGTCTTGGCAATACACACTGTCTCCCCGGCCTCCTCTACCCTGCCCTGCCAACGATAGATAGATTTCATCCCATCCCAGAAATTGACACAAGCTGCCAATCCTTCCTCAACAAGAATCCTCCCGATCTGTTCTGCTTCCTCAGCATTTGGAAAGGTGAGGTAAACCATCATCATGTTAGTCATTGCTGTATATCCATTTACCATTCAGGGTGGGTGACACCAAACACTCCTTCAGGGTGGTTAGAAATTGGGTACGCGGAATTTCCCGTGCGCCCAGTGAGGCCAGATGCGATGTATACACCTGGCAGTCTATCATACGAAAGGATCTTTTCCGGAGCCATTGAACCAACGTTATGAAACCGATCTTGGACGCATTTGACATTTTGGAGAACATCGACTCACCAAAGAAGGCAGTTCCCATGGATATGCCATACAATCCTCCGACAAGCTGCCTTTCATGCCAAACTTCCACCGAATGCGCCCACCCTTTGTTATGTAAATCCATATATGCTTTAACCATATTGTCGGTGATCCATGTGCCGCGCTGGCCTTTCCTGAAACCAGACTTACAGGCTATGATCACCTCACCGAATGCCTGATCAAAGGTCACTTCAAACGCATTTCCATTCAGCACCGGACGCATACTCCGGCTGATCTTCAGCTCTTCCGGGAATAGCACCAGTCTGGGATCAGGTGACCACCACATAACGGGGTCGTCATCATTATCGAACCATGGAAATATTCCTTGTGAATAGGCCTCCAGTAAACGGCCTTCCGACAGCTGTCCACCAACCGCCAACAAGCCTTCTTCATTTGCCAATTCCGGTGAAGGGAAAACTTCTTTATCCCCAAGCCAGTATACCATGATCGGTAATTTTTATCAAATTTAACGTTATAATCAAAAAAGGACCAGCCAGATGAGCATACCATCAGATCGCAAAACGCCAACGTACAAGGCCATCATGCATGCGGTCAGTCTCAGTCTGATCCTGGGTTTCTCCTCAATCACTACCGGTGTTCAGGCACAGGGCCCCTCTGATGAGGCTTTCAGGGATAACAAGAAAGTCTACAGCAATGGCTTCAGTTTTCTTGCCGGTATACATTATTACCGGCACAGCTATGTTGAATTCCATCTCGCCACAGGAAGTCAGCCCCGCATCAATCCGTTGATCCCGGAGAGAAGCAGGTATGGCATTCATCGTCTTACAGGCGGCTTGTCCATCGGTTACCTGCCACATTTTTTTGCCGGCCCCTCTGCATCTTACATGTACACTTCCGGATACAGCACCGGGTTTGCCCTTCGGTTAAATGCAACCTGGCTAACTGACTTCAAGGAGTCTGTCATGATCTTCAGACCTGATGTAGGTATTCAGTTTGAGAAGCGGTGGCAATTGCTTTTCGGGCCCAATCTGAAACAGGGACAGGGTGAATTCAAGGACCTCATTGAGACCTTCAATCTTTCGCTGGTGTATGTCCTCACCAGAAAGTCATTGATGTATTACCAATAAAAAAATCAGGTGATGCGGTCAATACCACATCACCTGATCCTGTTTTTCCTGTATTCTCCGGATTACTCGATCACGACCTTTCTTGTCACCACTGCGCCTTCGGCAATCACCTGGAAGAAATAAACGCCCGGCACCTTTCTGTCAAGATCGACCATACGGCTTACTTCACCAACGACATTTCCGAGTGCTTCGCTCCAGACAAGCTGTCCATGCATATTCATCAGACGCACCTCCACATTCTGTCTTTTCGCCACATCCATTACAAAGGCAAATGTGCCTCCGTTCGGATTCGGGAATAGCACCACTTTACCCAGTGATCTATCCAAACCTCCGAGACCTCCCGGAGGTGGCGGCACGATGGAAGATTTATTGGAACGGGAAGAATTGTAGTTCTTCGTTTTCTGCGTTGGCGTACAACCCGTAGCATGAACCACTTCCACCACATAATAGACCGTATCAACACCTACGTTCGAAGTAAAATCATTGTATCCTGTGATGGATCCGGCCACCGTTGTCAACAAGGTCATCGGAGCCAGGTTGGTTCCTCTCCATATGTTGTATGACGGCACGAACATGCCCTCATACGGATCCCAGTCCAGCACGATCTCCTCTCCAAGTCCAGGCGAAGTTCCCAGGAACATGGTCTTATGGATTGTTCCGGGATCCGATTCATTTGAGCACGAGTCAACAGCCGTGATCCTATACCTTGCAGCCACCGCCCTGGGGTCAGAAGTACTGTCAAGGAATTCACTGTAAACATCATAATATGGAACATTTCCTATTAAATTAAACTGACCCTGAATCGTGCCTTCCTTATAAACATTGAACGATGCAATACCCAGGCCGTCGGTCTTTTCCCAAACCACCACATTCTTCTCCAACACAGAGTCTACTGTCACAACACATATTTCGGGCGTAGGTGTTGAGGTCAGGATCGTGCATCCTTCCATGCCGATACACCCATTGGCGTCCACTACAGTCAACTGGTAGTTTCCGGGAGTGAGTCCGGTAATGGTTGGCGTGGTCTCCCCTGTTGACCATACATACGAATACGGTTGCGTGCCTCCGCTGGCAGCAGCCGACGCACTTCCCGCATTCTGGGTACAAGCGGTAGGCACCACATCGATCGTTGCGGTGACAGAGTCCGGTTCCGTAATGGTATAGTTACGTACGGAGAGACAATTGGCTCCATCCTGAAGAATCAGTGTGTACAGTCCGGGAGCCAGGTTATTCACATCCTGTCCGTTTGTTCCGGTAGACCAGGTGTAAATATAAGGTGTGGTCCCACCGGTGACGGTAATGTCTATTGCACCATCCGTTGTACCGTAACATGAGGTATTCGTGATCACGTTGGAGATCACCGGCGAGCCGGTATTCTCAATGGTCACCTCCTTGCTTTTCACACACCCGGAAGCATCGGTAACCGATACGGTATAGGTTCCGGCGGGAAGTGGCGACTCCGTCGTACCCGTGCCACCTGACGACCAGGCATATGTATAAGGCGCTGCTCCCCCTGAGGCACTGATCGATGCCGAACCTGATGCCGTACCACAATTTGATTTCACCGTTGACGCCGTGAGTTTGATCTCACCCGGCTGAGTTACACCCACATTGATCACCGAACCACATCCACCGGCATCGGTTACGGTCACCAGATAGTTGCCGGCAGCCAGGTTTTCTGCCTTCTGTGTTGTAGCCCCGGTGGACCATACAAAGGCAAATGGCGCTGTACCACCTGTTACGCCAACAAACACTGAACCGTCTGCCAAACCGAAGCATGAAGCATCCGTTACCGTGTCTGGACTTAGAACCGGGGCACCGGTCTCATTCACATTCACACTTCCTACCTGACTGCATCCATTGGCATCCGTTGCTGTGACAAAATAAGCGCCCTTGGCCAGATTGGTGATAATGGCATTGGTTGCACCGTTTGACCATAAGTAGGTATAAGGCGCAACTCCGTTTGACGCGTTGACACTGGCGCTACCGTCCGCTCCTCCGCAACTTGCATCCACCTTGTTGGCGGATACAGAAATCGAAGGCGTTTGGGTAACCGAAACGGTCTTCACGGTACCACATCCGTTCATATCCGTCACGGTAACCTCATAGGTACCGGCGGATAGCCCGGTTGCTGTATCCGTGGTTTGCGAAAGTGCATCATCCCACATGAAAGTGAAAGGCGCCTGTCCGGTAGTTGGCGTTGCAAGCGCGACTCCATCGCTGCCTCCGTAGCAAGTTACCGAAGACAACATGGTTACGGATACCGATGGTCCGCCAACTCCACTGACGTTCACTGCACCGGTGACGGTCTGGCTGTTTCCACATGCATTGGTGATAAGCAAATTCACGGCATAGTTGCCAGGGTTAAGGTAGGTATGTTCAACGGTCGGAGAAATGGTCGTAACCGTATCGCCGTCACCAAAGTTCCAGAAGAATTTGGAGCCCCCGAAGCCGATAAACGTCACCGGTGTACAGGTTGTATATCCCTGATTTCCCGCTGCGGGCTGTATAAACAGATCTCCATCCACCAGCAGGTTGCCACCAATCTTCACAAGAACAGAATCCGTTACTGAGTTACCACACTTGTTGGTGATGGTCAGTTTTGCCCAGAAGTTACCTTTGGACTGATATGCATGCTTGACGATGGTTACAATGGCGCCATTACCAACCACCAACTGCTCAGTGGCCACTGCAACAGATCCATCGCCAAAGTCCCAGCTATTGCCGGGATAATTTCCGTAGAAATAAAAGACGATGGCATCACCGGCACAACCTGCATATTGGGATTGCGCAACAACACCAAATGTTTCACCATCCAGGGTTGGTACTGCGCCGTTATTGATCACAACATTACGTTTGATTGTGGCTTTCCTGCCGCAACCATTCACCGCTGTGATGGTGACCACATAGGTCCCAACAGCCGGATAGGCATGATCTGTTCCGGCGGACACCGTCGTATCACTTTTACCATCACCGAAATCCCACCAATAGGTATAGCCTTCGCCATCATCCGAGTTCGGAACAAACTGTACAATATCGCCAGGGCAAGCCGGATTTGGAAGGATGGTGATATCTACTTCACCAACCAGCGCATTGTCGACCACATTCACGGTCACATACCTTGTGATGGTGTTGCCACAACCATTCAGAATGGTTACACCAACCGTATAAGTCCCAAGTGCAGCGTACCGATGATCGATGCGGTGGGTGGTGGTGGTATCAACCGTACCATCACCAAAATCCCAATAATAGGCATTGAAGCCCTGATATGTTTGTAATGAAACCAGGTCTCCCGGACAATTGTTTTCCGGCCACGCCCAAACATTAATGTAGTTGGGGAACTGTGCCGTCGTATCAACATTCAGGAATGTGGAAATGGTGGTATCCTTTCCGCAGTAATTGGTCATATTAACCGATACCACATAGTACCCGACACTATCGTAACTGTGGTTGGCATTCGCACCACCGAAGGCGGTGTCTCCATCGCCGAAAGTCCAGGTATACGATTGATAACCGTAAGGGGCATCCATACGGATCTCATGACCGGGGCAGGACCTTTGTGGGTCCACCCAGATATTGAGATCACCTGTAAAATCAAGTGTTGAATCAATGGTCGCCAAACCCTGAATGGTGGTATCGACGCCACAGTGATTGTAAATGGTTACCGTTACCGGATACACACCCGGAGCATCATAACGGTGGTCACGGCAGCTCCTGTCGGTAGAATCCTGTGGAGAACCATCTCCGAAATCATATACATATGCGCGATAGCCATAAGGATTACAGATGGTCACCTCTTCTCCGGGACATGATATCGCATCATACACGTCCATTTTAAAATTGGGATCTCCCTGGGGAAACCCAACATCATCGCTTATGGTCACCGTTTCGGTCAGGACAGTATCCAATCCACAAAAATTGGTAATGGTCACCTTAACGTCATACGTTCCAACAGTATCATAACTGTGATCCCGGTAACTGGTCATAGCCGAATCAACCTGTCCATCACCGAAATCCCATAGGTACGACTGGTAGCCATAGGGAACATTAAAGTCTATCCGCTCACCGGGACATGACAGTTCGTCGTACACATACATTCTGAATTGACTGGGGTCCGTTGGGAATCCAACAGAATTGTTCACGGACACCGTCGCGTTAATCAAGGTGTCTTTACCACAATGGTTATAAACCCGGACTGCAACATTATACGTACCCACGGCATTAAACTTGTGGTTACGGTAATAATCAAATGTGGAATCCACAGGACTTCCATCCCCAAAATCCCAAACATAACTTTGATAACCGCTCGGCGCATTGAATTGAACTTTCTCACCAGGACATTTGGATCCTATCGGATAGAAGTCGAGTTTAAAGTACGGATCATAACTAAAACCCTGATCGCTGTCCACCATTTGAACATACTGTAAAAGTGTATCCTGTCCACAGTGGTTATAGATTCTGACCTTAACCGTATAAGATCCCGGTGATGTAAAGATGTGATTCCTGTACGCCCCCTGGTTGGAAGACAATGAATCCTTCGGACTTCCGTCACCAAAATCCCATACGTAGGTTTGATAGCAACAACTTGCGTTAAGTGATATGGATGCTCCCGGACAAACCGTCTTATTAGGCCCTGACAACTGCGCTCCCTGCGTAAATCCGGCATCAGGCACCACACGTATCGTATCACTGAGTGTATCTGTCTGACCACAGTGGTTAAACACAACCACCCTTAACGGGTAATTTCCTACGGACTTATAAATATGCTCCAAACCGTTCCATTGTGTGGAGTCTTTTTTACCATCACCCCATAACCAAACATAGCCCTTATAATTTCCACCGTTTCCAACGTAGACATATGTTCTTTCTCCGGGACAGAGTATGGCCGGGCTCAGGTTAAGGGTCAGGTTCGGAAAGCCAAGCACCGGCTTCACCCTTACCGTATCTGTCACCAGCGTATCCCTCATGCAGTGGTTATATATGCGCACACGCACGACATACGTTCCCACAGACGGATAAAGATGGCTCCTGTTATACTGACTGCTTGAATCCAGCGGTGTTCCGTCGCCATAATCGAAGACATAGGACTTAAAACCT
>JAGQZQ010000067.1 GCA_020435415.1 Flavobacteriales bacterium | reverse complement strand
CGGACCAGAAATAATGAACGATCTTTTACGGGAGGCAAAAATAAACCAATTTTCTAAATAGGGCAATTTTATTTTTACGTTGACCTTGCCAGGTGGGCCAAATAAAAAGGCCGGACCATCATGATCCGGCCCCTTCAACACTCGTTAACCTCTATTGCTTTATGAGAAAATATCCGTGATTCATCGTTTCCGACTGCAATTGTAAACGGTAAACACCATCAGGTTTTCCGGTCAGGTCCACCTGCTTCAGGTCCGACATGCGCTCAAAATCACGTGCAAAAACCACCTGACCCAAGGCATTCACCACACGCACATTTAACTTACCCTCACCGATGGCCTGTACCTGGAAGACCCCGGTACCGGGATTCGGGAATACCATGATGACCGCTCCGCTGGTAAGGAATCCACCCGTAGATGTGATCAGGAAAGGATCGGAAACAGACTTGCAACCGTTGGCGTCCGTGACTTCCACGGTATAGTTGCCCGGAGCTGTGGGATCGTAGGTGTTATTCGTGGCACCGACAATGATGTTCCCGTCGTGATACCACTGGTATGATGTGAGTCCGCCCGGTGTAGACAAGGTCGGACTGGTGTAGGTCACCACAGGCGTTGCAGGATTGCTGTTGATCGTTCCCACAACCTCTTCCAGTCCACCGGTGCAACTATTCTCCACTTCCCAATCATAGAAGTAATAATAATAACCCGCAGAAGAAGCATTGGACCCGGTAATGGATACCACGTCCGTCACGGTGTAAGGGTAGTTGGGGCCTGCGTCGTTCCGGTAAAGATCAACAGTCGCTCCGGTGACTTTGATGAAGTAACCATTGGCCACGGTCATTGGGAAGTCCAGGGTAACACGGCTTTCGCCGGAGGGAATGGTGACGGTTTTGGTGTGGACGACATTGCCACCATCACCATCCAATACTTCGATGGTCCGGTCACCGGCCGCTCCTGCGTATACTTTCACGGTCTTCAGGGTGAAGGGCGCCAATACATCAAAGAACAAACCACGCAGATCATTGACTGTAAAGCTGGCTCCGGTGCCTATGGTGTTATCGGACGGTCCGGCATTATCCGCAAAATCCACCACCCTGCTTTGCACCCAATAACTGGTGGTGTTGTTAAGCAATGGCGTGGTAAAGCTTGTGCCGGAACCCACCATGTTGCCACCCGTCTGCGCATCATACCACTCCAGCGTTCCCTTTCCTGCCGCCTGTAACGTGAGGGCCGCAGGGCCACATGAGGCGTCTCCGGTGGTGGAGGTGATCTCCGGCAGATTGATCGTGAGCAGGTTATTCTTGGTGGACGTATTGGTACCATATGGACCCGTTACCGTGAGCTTCACCGTGAATGTTCCTGATGTGGTGTAGGTATAGGTGGGGTTTTGCTGGGAAGAGGTACCTCCGTCGCCAAAGTCCCACAAATAAGTGGTGATGGTGTTCTGCGACTGGTCGGTAAAACTGATCTCACCGGAGCAGTTTCCCGCACTGTTCACAAAACTGGCTACAGGAGGCTGCGTATTCGGGCCCGCGGTATACGATCCGCTGATCTCATAATAACCCAGCGAGCCGTAATCTGAATAACCCGTGTTGGATGGATTGCCATAGCCGACCCCATCAATTTCGATGTAGTAAGTACCTGACGACAGCGTACTGCTGAATGACGCTGTCAGTCCGCTCGGATTTGAGATCATCACCTCATTGCCTCCGGAATCCAGGATGCGTGCCTGTATATCAAGGTCCGGATCGGTAGTATTCGCATAACTATGCGATTTGAAGTTGAAGCTGAATGCACCTCCGGAAGTGGTGAATGAGAACAAATCCACATCGGTGGTTTTTTCGATGATTCCATTGTTATCTGCAGCTGCTACGTTCCCGTTCCCATCGTCCACAAGCGGTGTTGCCGCCCCGATGGTATTGCCATGGTCGTCGGTACGATAGCCGAAACCATTGCTGGAACCGGAAATAATCGACAGGTCATTTTCCGTGTTGTTGGCCCCGGAATACTCTCCTTTGCTCCATTGAACAATGTCCACATTATAACAGGCACCCATGATCGGGCCCCAGTTACCGTGTCCGGCATAGTAGCCCTGGGATGACGTGCCGTCGTGGCTTAAGCCCATGGTATGACCGGCCTCATGTGATGCCGCTTCAATGGCTCCCTTGGTATCGTTGTTAAACACCCAGCACGGGTCATCGGTGTTGTCCCTGAAGGACTGCAGGTAGGCCACACCACCTGCACCCGGGGCTGCATCGTTCGTAGGCGTGAAGATCACCATCATCCGGCGGTTCACGGCAGCTGCGCTCCATTTGCTCCTGTCGGTGGTGACGTTGATCTTAAATGGAATATAATCCTCGGCAACCGCCTGCCAGATATCTTCAATTTTAGCATCGGAAAAACCGGAAGGTTGTGCATTGATCGTACCCCAGCGGCCACCGGAAACGTTCTCCCCGTCAAAATCCAGGTAGATAACCGCCGCTGCTCCCGGCAGGCTCTCCAGCATGGGAGCCTGTGCGGATGGAGCTTCTCCTTCATGAGGATCCTTGCCTTTGGTGTAGGAATTGAAATCCACACAGAGAACCTTATCAATATCGACTGGCTTGGTGATCACTTCGCCGAGGTCATTGGTGTAAATATGATAGGCCTCTTTGGTATCCCGTAACACGAGATGGCCACTGAAATCCTTGCCATCACCATACAGGTAAAAACGGCTTCCCGGACGATCTTTAACCTGACCGATGATCTTCAGATGATCCGCCGATTGTTCGTGAATGGTAATCTCCGTTTCATAGGATTGTGAAGAGGCCACCTGCAAATTCACCGCGGTTGCCGTACCCTGTTTCATCGTATGAAATTGCTGAAGATATTCCTGCTTGTCAGGAAATACCTCCTGGCCGTGGTATGGCTGTTGTGCAAAGGACAGACTCATTACCGCAGTTAGTCCCAATGCCAGAAACATTTGCTTACCCCAATGCCTGTAATTCTTCTTCATAATACGTTGTTTAAATATGAATACTCAGTCCAACCCTATGTGAATTATGCATGAGCATGGCTTGCAGATCATGCCGATCACATACATCATTTAAGTCGGTTTAATTTCCGTAATCAGAATTATAGCAGGGAGATACTCAAGATACGGAATTATCTATGGATTTATAAATTTCACCACCTGATTTTTTTCAGATAAAAATTTATGCACCCTTGCAGTGATCTATCATTAGTGAGAAATGTATCCCAGATGGATAAGTATATGCCGCAACATAGCCATCAACACACCAATGAAGATTGGCTGCCCATGGGTTCAAAATAAAAGTTTAGAAATTCAGGCGTTCTTGAATACCCTGAGACAGGCAGGTGCACCTGCCCGATCTCTTGTAAACCAAACCTGATCTATTCAGAACCGCAAAGCTTTTTGAGCATCTTCCCACAATCCTTATGTCCCAGACCCTCTCCTTTGCGGTAAGCCTCGCATGCCTTACCGTCTTGCTTTAGGGCTGTGTAGGTTAGACCGAGTTCATAGTGAGCTTCGGCGTTTTCGGGTTCTTTTTTGACGGCCATCAGAAGGTAGCGCAATGCCTTGTCCAAATCACCGGATTCCCTGGCATATATTCCTTCTTTGAGCATATCTTTCACCGACGGACATTTCGCCCCCTTCATGGCAAACTTAATAGGCAAGTTATAGCTCACGTGTACCGGTTTCCCTCGTTGCTTACCGGGAATCCATTTAGGCATTCCTTCCATCATGCGAAGTGCCTCTTCATCCAGCAACGGGTGTACGGAACGAATAACCTTGATATCCGTCAGCTGCCCATCATCCCTTACCACAAAATTGACATATACCGTTCCCTGAAGGCATTCATCCATGGCTTCGGGCGGGTACTTCATGTTTTTCACAATGTACCACCGCATTTCCTTGAAAGCGCAATCGTTCCGATCCTGATACGACATCTTTTCATCTTCCTCACAACCGGGAAACCGGGGCATCTCCTCTACAATCACATATACTTCAGGCTTCTCAACTTCCTGTGGCTTCTCAACTTCTTGTGGCTCCTCAACCTCCGTATCAATTTCCTGCGCATATCCCAATGACATGCCACATATCACAGCTATTGAAGCCAGCCAAAATCTTTTACGCATATTACTTAACATCAGAATCTCATTTAAAGGGGTTGTCATCTTTTTTGAATCGTTAATCCCGTGAAATTGCAAACTTATTATTGAGGGTCTGGTTGTGATCGCTATTCACCCCCACACTGTTCTTTCAACATCATTGTACATTCTTTATTACCCAGAGCCTCACCCTTGCTGTAGGCTTCGCATGCCTTATCGTCCTGCTTCATTTTACTGTAGGTAATTCCTAACTCATAGTAAGCCACTCCGCTCTCCGGAACCTCCTTGATTACACGCTCTATTTGCCGGATAGCTACATCAAAGCGACCTTTTTTCCTGGCATCCACCCCGGCTTTCAGGAGTTTCTTAGGTGTGGAACAATCGGATCCTCCCTTCAAGGAAAACCTCAACGGCAAGATGTAGCTAACCTTTACGGGTTCGCCTTTCTGATATCCCGGGATCCACCTTGGCATATTCTTCACAAGCCTTAATGCTTCCTGATCAATGAACATACCTCCGGAACGTGCAACAGCTACGTCAGAAATTGAACCATCTTCATTAACAACAAATGATATGTGTACCGTGCCAAAAACACACTCATCCATGGCTTCCACAGGGTATGTCATATTCTTCATGATGTACTTTTGCATTTCCATAAACGCACACTGCTGCCTTTCTGCTCCGGACATATTTTCATCTTCCTCACAACCGGGAAACCTGGGCATCTCTTCCACGATCACATAGACAGCGGTATCCACTGATGCACTGTCCGTCTCTTGCGCCATACACATGGAAACACTCCAAACGGCTATCATCAAAGACATCCAGATATGATATCGCTTATTCATCTTCTTCGTCCACATCGATATCCTTTATTACAGGAACATCTTCTTCCTTAACCTTAGGTTTGGTATCCTTTTCAACCTGGCGCCGGGGAGGTTCAATCCGAATGGGGATACGTTGCATGCACCTTACCGGATTGTTGCGTTGACGAGCCGGTATCCATCGCGGCATTTTTTTGATCACATCAACTGCCGCTTCACTACAACCGTTTGGCAGTCCCCTCAGAACCTTGATATTTGTGAGGCTCCCGTCTTTCTCAACAATGAAGGACAATACGATCAAACCATAAACATTCTTGTCTACGGCAGTCTTGGGGACTCGAAGACTATCCTTGATAAACTTCAACATTTTTTGCTGTGCGCAATTTTCCAACGCAGAATTGAGAGGAAAATGACCATCCTCACATCCCGGAAACCTGGGCATTTGCTCTGCAACAACAAAGCATTCTTCTTCATCACGCGGATCACCCTCCTCTTCGGACTGGCCATACACCAGTGGCGTTACCAACAAACTGAAACAAATACAAATAAAGAATCTGCAGAACTTCTTCGAATAGGTCATTCTTTGAAAATTTAAATCAGTAAAATGTTCTGCAGCGAACGCAAGATAAGCGTTTTATTCTTTTTCTGGATGAAGAACACGCACGGGTGCCCCATTCATCCGTAACCGCCAGGCCATCGGATACATATTGTTAAGTCTGCTCCCGAGCCGGTTCACCCACCCTAAAGGCAATGCATCAAAAGCTATACACGCGTATCCCAGTTCATCGGTATTCGCGGAAACATGGTCTCTTCTCAGGTAGGCCAACGCCTCTTCCGCCGCCAGCTCCAGCACGAGCCAGCTATCCGGACTGCGATCCGCCATCAATGCCAGGGCATGCGCCGGAACTGCTTTCTTACCTTTCATTTCTCCTGCTTCCACACCGGCATAGCGAACGTTCAATGTGTTTTCCAATCCCGCCATCACCTCTGCCCAACGCTGTGGGTAAACAAACTGTGCATTCCCGCGACCCGTCACCATCCATTTTTTGTCATCCAGTCCGGACAACCAGGGTGCATTCGTTATGGCACCGGCATTTCCCTCTGATGCACTTGCGCCAATCCCATCCGTTTTTTGCCAGATGCTTATGTAAAACCCTTCTCCCTTCACCCGATGAGGATAGGCATACCAGCCGTGTTCCGCTCGTTGAAATCCCCATGCCGGATCGGGATCTAACCGTACCTCATCCCAACCTGAAGCGGCCAACTCCTTTACCTGGTCCTCATTCTCGCCCGGGTTGTAGGTGCATGTACTGTAGATCAAATATCCGCCAGGCCTGACGGATGCCATGGCCGGCTCAAGAATACGCTTTTGCCGTGCCTCACAAAGGGCAAGATTCTCTACGGACCAAATGTCCCTGGCATCTTCCTGCTTTCTGAACAGGCCTTCTCCGGAACAGGGCGCATCGACCAGTACGATATCAAAAACACCCTCCAATCGCCGGAAAGCTTCAGGGTCGTTGTTTGTCACCACATGGTGGCCGCTGCCCCAGCGGATGACGTTTTCCACCAGTGGCCCCACGCGGCCCCGGATGGCCTCGTTGGCCACAATCAGGCTCTCATCGGGAAGTACATCTTTCAGAAGTGTGGACTTCCCCCCGGGAGAAGCACACAGGTCCAGCGCCAGAATGGGTGATGTCAGCCCCAGGCTTTTTACAACATGGCAAAGAAACATGGATGATGATTCCTGGACAAAATAAGCACCGCCATGCCACCACGGATCGAGCGCAAAGACCGGCCTTTCCTGCAAAAAGCAAGCATGCTCACACCAGGGCACCTCAGGTAAATTTACCTTGGCCGGCACCTTGGCCGTATTCAACCGGATACTTGGACCTGCAGGGCTATTCAGGGCCGTTACGAAATCTTCGTAAGCAGCCCCTAACTGGTTTTTCATCCTGTTTAAAAACGGCTCCGGCCACATAACCCTGTGCTTTACGGCGAAGGTATGGATTGTTGTCCGCTTTCCCCACGTCGATTTTCTGTTACATTTGAACGATGAAAACACCGGACATTTCAGTAGGCTCGTTTGCAGACCGAGTCATGTACTTCAATGAATATCTTGCCAAAGGATGTGATGTACCGGATGGAGTCACCGTCCTGAACCCATATGTAGACAAGGAAATCATGGAGATCAATCGTACGTTCTATGCCCGGCACTACAACGATGACCAACCCCGCGTTTTGGTTTTTGGGATCAATCCCGGGCGGTTCGGAGGGGGTGTCACGGGTGTTTCATTTACGGATCCTTACCAATTGGACACTGCAGCAGGTATTCCGAATCCTTTCGACAAGAAAAAAGAACTGAGTTCCACCTTTATATATATGGCCATTAATGCCTTCGGGGGTGTGGACCGTTTCTACCGTCATTTCTTCCTGAGTGCGGTTTGCCCATTGGGGTTTACCAGCGAAGGGAAGAACATCAATTACTACGACTGCAAAGACCTACAGACAGCAGTTGGCCCATTCATACTGGACACCATGCGTCAGCAGGTTCATTTTTCAGGAAGGGATGTATGTGTTTGTATCGGTGGTGGGGAAAATCTGAAATACCTGGAAGGCCTCAATGCAAAGCACCGGTTTTTCAGTCGTATCATTCCGTTGCCGCATCCACGCTTTGTCATGCAATACAGAAGGAAGAAGCTGGACGTTTACCTTGATGAATACAAGGCCGCTTTGGAATCTGTTATATTGTAGGAAAGCTAAGTCAGGTATCCTGAACGGAAGGAATGAGCACATAGTTAAACCGGATCTTAAGCACTTCCTCAAAGGCTTCGCCGGTTTTTAAGATATCTTCATCCATCTCTTCGTAGTGCCAGTGAATAGTAACCGAATGAGTCTGCTGATTGATCTCGTCCAGGGTATTCAGTATGCTAAGAATATATTTGGCAGAGGTGGAATTGAAATAATCCAGTTTAAAGTGGAAATCTATTTTCCGGGGCTCCTTATCCGGGAACTGGTTCTTCAGCCAATACACGTACTTCTGAAATTTATCCATCCACTCCATGACAGGCTTATAAAAGCCCTGTACATTTTCCGGCCGGGATTCACCCGTGATCTCAAAAATGCCATTCTCGACATCAAGATTAAAACCCGGAGAATCCTCCCGGGCTGCAATGATTAATGAATCCATACACTTGGTTTTACACGTCAACATTTATGCGCAGGAAATGCACAATGTCCTATGCTTACGAAAGTATCCCCGAACAGTTTCATGGGAGTTCCGCCAAAACATATTCACGGTTCCAGCGTAGGAATACTTTTCACCAACCTCTTCATCGGATAAATGACGCGCAAGAAACATCATGCTCCCACATGGCTGCTGCTGACCGTGATTTGTCTGCTTTCATTGGCTATCCGTGCCGATGAACCCGCCGACCTTACGGACAGTTTGTATCGGGTGGTGCGCACCACCACAGACCATTCAGCCCGCATCGATGCCTTGAATGAGTTATCAGATATACTCAGGCGAAGCAATCCGGATAGTGCCAAGTGGGCGGCAAGCCTTGCACTTAGTCTGGCCGATGAGCATGGTTATGCGAAGGGTCGCATCAATGCGCTTAGTTACCTCGGAAGGTATTATCACAAAACTGCACAATACACCACCGCCGAACGCTTTTACCAATTGGCCATGACGGAGGCGAAAAAGGAAAACTACCCCGATGGCCTATACCGGATCAACACCTACCTGGGAAATCTGAGAATGCGTGAGGGAGCCAATGACAACGCACTTGCCTACTACATGAAAGCAAAGGAAATTGTTGAAGAATACGGCATGGCATCCCGCCTGGGCAATGTAAACTACAACATCGGCCGTATCTACAACGCACAAGGCAATACGGCCAAAGCCATTCAATACTATGGCATGGCGCTTAAACTGCATGCTGAGAATAAGGATGCCAACAATGTGGCCATCACCAAAATATCCCTGGCTGAACTTTTCCTGGTGATGGACTCTATGGCCATGGCAAGGCAGTATCTCAAGGATGCTGAAGCACATTTCATGAAGGTGAACCACCAGGAAGGAATTTCCAATGTAAACCGGAGTATCGCCAAATACCATATGAAACGGGGCGCATATATGGATGCGATCGGGGCATTGAACACCTCCAACAACATCGCCAGGGAAATGGGCGACAAGAAAGGGATGATTGCCAACTATATGGCCATTGGCAAATGTCAGATGCTTCAGGACCGGTCGGCCTTAGCGGTGACCTTCTTCAATCAGGCATTAGACTTATCCAGGGAGATCGGGGCCATCCAGGAAATTGCCAGTGCTTACGACAACCTTGCAGCAGCTTTCACAGACATGGGCTACTTTAAACAAGCCCTTGACGCACGTGATCAGCACCTTATCTATAAAGATAGCATCATCAGTGAAGCCGGCAACCGGCAAATGATTCTCATGCAAGCCCGGTATGAGGCCGAGCAACAGGAAAAAAAGATCAACCTGCTTTCCCAGCAAAAAGAGATCGACCAGCTTAAACTCAGTAATCAGGATGCTACACTGCGCAGGGAAAGGGTGGTGAGAAACGCCATCATCGGATTCGGTATTTTCCTTCTACTTATCGCTTATGTCCTTTACAACAGATACACCTTGAAGAAAAAAGCGAATGGGGAATTGGCCTCCATGAACCAGCTTATCAAGAATCAGAACAAAAAAATCTATGAAAGCATCGAATATGCCAAGAGCATCCAGAAATCCATCCTTGCCAAAGAAACGGAGATCACCAAGGCGTTCCCTGAATCGTTCGTACTCTTCAAGCCCAAAGATCTTGTCAGCGGTGATTTTTACTGGTTTTCCGACCGGGGAGATTTTTCGGTGATTGCCGTGGTTGACTGTACCGGTCACGGAGTGCCTGGGGCGTTCATGTCCATGATCGGCTACATGCTTTTGCATGAATCTGTCAATAATAAACTACATGAAGACCCCGCGGACATTTTATCCTACATGCATAAAGAGGTGATCCGAATCCTGCAACAGGACAAGAGCGACAAGCATACCCAGGATGGGATGGATATTGCGGTATGCGTGATCCGGCATAAGGAAAAACGACTTCACTTCGCCGCCGCCAATCATTCGATGTTTGTCATGAATAGTCAGAACCTGGGTGTGGTTTCCGGCGACCTGTGGTCTATCGGTGGAAGTTTACCGAATATCGGTTTTAAGCGCGATTACAAAAGTCATTCATTTCCTTTTGACAAAAGCACGGCTATTTATCTGTTTTCAGATGGATATATTGATCAATACGGCGGAGACGTCCACAAGAAATTCGGCTCATCCCGGTTTCGCGAGTTGATCACCCAGCATGCCATGCAACCGATGGTAAAGCAAAAACTAATCCTGGAAGATGTACTGACCATCTGGAAACGGGGTCACGATCAGATTGATGATGTGCTTGTGATCGGCCTGCGTCCGGATTCAAGTCACAACCCATCCTGAACTTACTGCCTTTGCGAATCTCAATTCCGTACGGTACTTTTGATCCGCATGGATATTCTCAAAGAATTCAATATAGACTGGCGACATGTGATCTCCATAGGGGTCATCCTGGTGGGCGCTTTTGCCATTTCAAGGGTGACCCTTTGGCTGATGGGGCGTTTTATCAAGACCTCTTCAGAGAAACTGAAAGTAGATGCCACCCGTTATCGCTTTATTCGCAACGCCGTTTCCCTTGTCATATACACCACTGCACTCTTCATGGTGATCTATACGATCCCATCGCTAAGGTCTTTGGCCATCACTTTGTTTGCGGGCGCAGGTATTCTTGTTGCGATCATCGGTTTTGCAGCACAACAGGCATTCTCCAACATCATCAGCGGAGTGTTCATTGTTATCTCACGCCCCTACCGCGTCGGCGATCTGATCCGGGTAGAGGGCGACTATTACGGGCACGTGGAGGACATCACGCTGCGTCATACCGTGATCCGTGACTTTGAGAACAAACGCATCATTATACCTAATTCGGTCATGAACAATGTCACCATTGTCAACAGCGACATCGGTGAATCGCTGGTATGTGAATTCCTCAACTTCGGGATCAGCTATGACAGCAGCATTGACCTGGCCATGAAGATCATCCAGGAAGAAGCGATGGCCCACCCGGAATGGGTAGACAACCGCACTCCTGAAGAGAAGGCAAAAGGTAAACCACCTGTAGAGGTGAAAGTGGTTGGCTTTGGTGATTCTTCTGTTAATCTGCGTGGCTATGCCTGGTCGTCCACTGCTGTCTCAGGGCGCCTCATGCGCATGGACCTGAACAAATCCGTGAAGGAACGGTTTGACAGGGAAGGCATCGAGATACCGTTCCCATACAGGACGATCGTTTATAAGAAGGATATTTGAGGCGAAAAGACAATAGACAATAGACTTTGGTCGCCGGGGCATTAATGTTGTCGTTGTTTGCAGGATGCCTAATATCTAATAGCCAATAACTATTTTCTATTGTCTATTATCTGACATCTATTTTCCATTAACCATTGTCAAACCTGACTACTTCTCATAAAGCACCAGCAACGGCACCTCCGTATGCAATGCCATTTTCCGGGTGTGGCTTGGGTTGAACAGCCGGTAAAAGAAACTCTCTTCGCGGGCGAGCATGAATATCAGGTCGGCACCGTTTTGTTCCACAAAAGTATTGATGCCCTCAGAGACATTGTCATCCTGAACAGTATGAATCTGATGCGACACGTCACTGAACATATGATTGACTTCCGCCATGCGGCGTTCAGTTTCCGCGCCTACCTCCGCCTGATCATGCACATTCACCACATCCAGTCTGGCACCCGTCATTTTGCAAACATCCGCGATAGCCTGACGAGAAGCATCGCTGACCTTCTTCAGATCCGTGGTAAATACCAACCGGTCCATTTTGCTGTACCTGGCACCTTCCGGAATGGCAAGCACAGGGCATAATGCCATCTTGATCACATGTGATGTATTGCTACCCATCAAGACTTTATCCACTCCGCTATCACCCTTGGTACCCATGGCAATCATATCCGCTTTTTCCATTTTAAAAACCACCCCGATCACCTCCGCCAGGTCACCCTTACGGATAACGGAAGACAGGGCCGGTTTTTTGTCTTTATAACACGACAGGATATAATTCATCTCCGTCTCCATGCTGGTCTCGGCGTCTTTATGAAGTACGTCATCCAGATTGATCATCATGGCGGAAGAATTGTGATGCATGCCATAGGCATTCACCAGAACGTATCTGACATTTTCCGTTCCATACATGTCAATGGTAAATCGAATGGCATTTTTTGCGTTGTCCGAAAAATCGGTTGGAAGGATGATCGTCTTCATGGCTCCAGCATATTTGTGATATCACCAAAGGTAAAAAAAGGACTGATTCGTTTCCTATGATCGCCATTTATTCACTACATGCCCTGCCTTATCGTATCGCTTTTAAACATCCTATCCCTGCATCGGGTAAAACTTTATAGGCAATTCCACCGTACTCATGCCTTATAGTTGGTTCTGAACTCACCTATTCCTTCGGATATGAAAAGGCGTACAGCCATTCTTGTGAATCCCAAGGCAGGCCCTGCCAGAAACGGTCAGGATTTGCGCCAACAACTTCAATCATCCCTTCCTCCGGATATCGATCATGAATTTCTGGATTGGGATCTGAGGCAGGATCATGCTGCATTCCGGGAATTGCTTACCAGAAAGAAGTTTGATACGGTTGCTGCCGTTGGTGGCGACGGCACGGTGAACCTGGTGGGCAAACAACTAATGAATACCGACTTCACCCTGGCCATCATCCCTTCCGGATCGGGCAACGGCCTGGCCCGGCACCTGAACATTCCGTTAAACATCGGCAGCGCGATTGCCTTACTCGAAACGGGAACGCCCAAAACCATTGATGCGGGAACGGTTAACGATATTCCCTTTTTCTGTACTGCCGGTATCGGTTTTGATGCACGGGTAAGCCACAGCTTCGCCTCCAGTAACAAACGTGGATTCGCTTCATATGTTAAGGTGGCTATGAGGCAATTGATCACCTACCGATCAGGAAAATACAACCTGGTTGTGGATGGTTACCCCATGAACCGACGTGCCTTCCTGATCACCGTAGCCAACGCATCCCAATACGGCAACAATGCAGTTATTGCGCCTGCCGCACGTATCACGGACGGACTTCTGAACATATGCGTTCTGAAACCATTCCCTATCTACTCGGCACCCGCCATTGCCCGCCGGCTATTTTCCGGAAAGCTCCGGTATACCAACTATTATGAAAGCTGGACCGCCAAAGACATCATGATCAAAAAGCCCGGAGAAAACGCGATACACTTTGACGGCGAGACCACAACCGCTCAAAATGAGATTCGGTTCCATATCCTGCCCCATGCATTGAAGGTATTGGTCAGTAGTTAACACATCCTCCTTTTCCTATCTTTATCCCGCTCACAAAACAACTGGGACATGAAAAACATTTACCTGTGCCTGACCGGACTTTGTATTCTCTGAGCCTCCCGGTCATTTGCTCAAACGGCTCAAGCCGAATTAATTCATTATGCCGTACCTGTCTGGGAAACGGAAAAGATCCTGAAAACTCCGGAGTCCGTTCTTATTGATGACGCGCATGGCTTGCTGTTTGTAGCCAACATCAACGGTGACGCTACAGAGAAAGACGGCAACGGTTTCATCAGTCAGCTAGGTACGGATGGGCATACCATCAAGCTGGAGTGGGCTACCGGTCTGGATGCCCCGAAAGGTATGGGTCTATGTGCTGACAAATTATATGTATCCGACATAGAACAGGTGGTGGAAATAGACCCCGAAACGGGTACAATCCTGCATAAATATCAGGCTGAAGGTGCAAAGTTCCTGAATGATATCACAATCGCGAAAGACAGCAGTGTGTACATCAGCGACATGATGACCAACCGCATCTACCGGTTAAAAAATGGTAAAATGGAAATGTGGCTGGAAGATGAGACACTCAACAAACCCAACGGGCTATGGGCGGAGAACGGGCAACTGCTGGTTGGTTCCCGCAACAGCATTCTGAAGGTGGATATGAAGACCAAAGCCATAAGTGAGTTCATAGGGAACACCGGTGGGATCGACGGATTGGTATCATCCAATGATGGTAACTACCTGATCACAGATTGGAAGGGCACCACCCAACTGGTAAGTGAAGTTGAAGAACCCGTGGTACTGGCCAATACTTCCGATGAAAAAGTCAATGCCGCAGACCTGGACTACGATCCGGATACACAAATGTTTTACATCCCTACATTCAACGATAACCGCGTGAGGGCATACCGGTTGATGACAACGAAGCCTAAGGACGGAAGGTAGGTATTTGGTGATGTGATGATTTGGTGATGGGGTGATTTGATGATGTATGATAATAACCTTAAACTACAAACCAGAAACTAAACCGGCCAGGGTGTTCATCGTTTTCCAGTTGCGGGTTGTGGCACCCACTTTCAGTTTCTTCTCAAAAAAATTGTTGTTGATCTTTGTATTGCCATACCCTACCGGACAATATATATACACTTCCTTTCCTTTCACCACAAACCGGTCCGCCCCGAAGTCCTTCTCAGAAATCTGCCTGACAAGATCTGCAGATGGCTCCTCGTCCAGGATCGTCACATACAACCTTGTTTCATCAACACCTTCTTCGCTTAAGAATGGATTACCTGCTATGATATGCTTCCATTGTTCGTCTGTTCGCAGCATCACCGGCACATGAAATCCGAATTTCTTTTCAATGGCTTTTTCGATACTTGTCACCAGCTTCGTTTCATCCCTGGCCCCACCTGAAAAAATAACATTGCCACTTTGAATGTATGTCGACACATCCTGGAGACCCAGTGACTCATAGACTTTCCTTAGATCGGCCATGGGCACTTTTTTCTGTCCGCTGACATTGATGCCCCGAAGAATTGAAATGTACATGGGAATGGTTTAAGGTTTAAGGTTGACCTACCGCATCTTTATGTCACCGGATTATCACATCTTCACACCAGCCTGCCTACGCAATGGCCCGGGCGTCGGCTAGCAGGTCACCACATGACCACCTCACCAAATCACTAAATCACTAAATCACCAAATGATCAAACCGGATCTACATCGGTTACGATTCGCACATTCCGGTATGACTTCTCGTTGGAGAACGATTCGATGATCTCACCAATGACCTCTTTTGCTCTTTTCAGCGGGAGTTTTTGCTCCATCTTGATCATGATATTCATCAGGTAAAAATTCCTTACCCGGGAAATGGCAGGAGGTTCCGGGCCCAGCACACGTTTCCCGAAAGGCTCATGAAGCCTTCCTGCCAGATCAACTGCAGCTGCATGTACCGCTTCTGCCTGCCGGTGCTTTAAGGTCAAGCGCACCAGGCGGGTGAATGGCGGATACCCGTATATCTTACGTTCCTCCAGTTCACGTGTCGCCATGTGAATGTAATCATGTGCCAACACATCCTTCACCACCTGATGTTCCGGCGTTCGCGTTTGTATCAGCACCTTTCCTTTTTTGTCTTTCCTTCCCGCCCTGCCACTCACCTGTACCATCAGTTGATAGGCGCGTTCAAATGCACGGAACTCCGGCACATTCATCATATGGTCTGCATTGAGTACCCCTACCAGGCCTACATGATCAAAATCCAGGCCTTTGGTGACCATCTGCGTGCCCACAAGAATATCGATCTCCTGCTTTTCAAAAGCATGGATAATGTTTCGGTGACCGTGCTTGGCACGCGTGCTGTCGAGGTCCATCCGTTTGGTTCTCGCATCCGGAAACAGCAATGCGATCTCCTCCTCCACCCTTTCGGTACCCAGTCCGATGGTTTGTAATTCACGGCTCTGACAGGATGCACATCGCGATGGCATCTCTATGGAATATCCGCAATAGTGACACCTGAGGTGATGTGCCTTTTTATGGTAAGTAAGACTCACATCACATCGGGTGCACTGGGGTACCCATCCGCACAAATTACATTCTATGAAAGGAGAAAAACCACGACGATTCTGGAAAAGGATGACTTGTTCCCCGCGATCCAGCGTAGCCTTGATCTCTTCAACCAGTGTTGTACTGAAAGACCCTTGCAGTTGTTTTCGATGTTGCGCTTCGGCGAGATTCACCACTTGCATATCGGGAAGAACCGCGGCGCCGAAACGTTCGACCATCTCCACATAGCCGTACTTTCCGGATGTGGCATGACGATATGATTCCAGTGAAGGTGTGGCGGAACCCAGTACAACATTTGCTTCATACATCTGCCCCAAGACCAGTGCCACATCGCGGGCGTGGTAACGTGGAGCGGGGTCGAACTGTTTAAAACTTGTTTCATGTTCTTCATCCACCACCACCAAACCCAGGTTATCAAACGGCAGAAATATAGAAGATCGGGCACCCAGAACAAGCGGCTTTTTTCCTGTCCGCACCTGTTGCCATACCTCCACCCTTTCATGTTCATTCAGCCGGCTATGATAAACAGCCACCTTATCGCCAAAGTGTTGTTGTAGCCTACCGATGATCTGGGTGGTGAGCGCAATCTCCGGCAACAAATACAAAACCTGCTTACCCGATTCCAGGACATCTCTGATCAGCCGGATATACACTTCTGTTTTTCCGGAACCTGTTACGCCGTGCAGTAACACCGGACGGTTCTCCTCAAAATGATTTTGAATGGATTGTACGGCGCCGGATTGCTGAGGTGAGAGCTTCATATCACCTGTGGTATCTCCGGTAAACGATGGCAAGCGATCCACCTCTGCTGAAAATATCCGCAGCACATTCTTTTCTATCAATGGCCGAAGGGACGCCAGGGATGCACCTGCACGTTTCAGCAAGTCGTTCTTGGGCACACCGGCCGGATGTTTTATCCGGGCATTCAGATCAATAAATGACAGCAGGAGGGCTTCCTGTTTGGGTGCCCTGGACAACTCTTCAAAAACGGCAGATAACTTTTCATCGCCGGTACAATCCGGATGCAGTTGCACGTAGTCAGCCAGCTTAGGCTTGTACTTTTCCTTCAATTCCTCTTCCAGTATCACAGCACCCTTTTCCAGCATGGACCGGAGCAAAGGATGTACTTCCTTCTTACCCAGAATGGCCTGTACTGCATTTACATCCAGCACGGGTTCAGACTGCAGGGCTTCGTACACCAGAAACTCATCATCACTTAAAGATTCTTCATCCACCACGCCCCCGGGTTGAGTGATACGTGTTTCACTGGACAGGCGGAGGCCACCAGGAAGGGCTGCGGTGTATACTTCACCCGGGTAGCACATATAGTATTCCGAGATCCATGTCCACAATTGCAGCTGCCGGTGATTGACGGGCGCCTCTTCACGAATCACTTCATGAATAAACTTGGCGGCATAGCCTTTTGGTGGCTGATGATGAACTGAATGCACGATGGCTGTGTACAACCGCTTGCGCCCAAACTGAACCACAACGCGTTTTCCAGGATGGATTTCAGGCACGTATGCCTCCGGCACATAATAGGTGAAATAACCCGGGAGTGCCAGCGGCAATATCACATCTGCAAACGTATGTGTTGCTTCAGCCATAATGATCAGGAAAGCATATCCGCCAGTTCCAGCAATTCGGGGTTGAGGGAAAGGTGGTGCTTGGTTGCCTTTTCAAAAGGCGTGTATACCACTTCACCGTTGATGATACCAGCCATAACGGCATTGCGACCTTCCATCAATCCTTTGACAGCTGCCCATCCCATGCGGGCAGCCAGCACCCTGTCCATACACGAGGGGTTGCCTCCCCGTTGCAGGTGACCGAGAATGGACACCCTGATCTCCTTGTCCGGGAATCTGCTCTTCAGGTCTTTCTCAACGATGATGGCGCCGCCGTATTCATCGCCTTCGGCAACGATGAGAATGCTGGCACCCCGTTTCTTATCCCATCCTTTCTGGATGTTTCTGGCAACATACTCCATATCCGTTTCCGTTTCCGGCACGAGGATGGCATCGGCGCCGGATGCAATACCAGAGCGCAGGGCAATGAAGCCGGCATCCCGTCCCATGACCTCCACAATGAATAGTCGGTTGTGAGAATTGGCCGTATCACGGATTTTGTCAACAGCTTCAACCACCGTATTAATGGCCGTATCATATCCAATGGTAAAATCTGTTCCGTAGAGATCATTATCTATGGTGCAGGGAATTCCTACGCAAGGTATTCCGTACTCACTGTTGAATACCGAAGCTCCTTTGAAGGTACCGTCTCCCCCCATGGCTATCAGCGCTTCCATACCGTGACTTTGCAGGTGATCGTACGCCTGTTTGCGCCCATCAGGTGTCATAAACTCCTTGCTCCTGGAAGATTTCAGAACGGTACCACCGCGTTGTACGATGTTGGATACGGAAGCGGATGTGAGGGGTACGATGTCTCCTTCAATCATGCCTTCATAGCCTCTGTAGATTCCGTATACCTCCAGGTTGTTCCGCAGGGCAGTGCGTACCACAGCACGTATGCAGGCGTTCATGCCGGGCGCATCCCCACCCGATGTAAAAATGCCGATCTTTTTCATAGTAACGAATTGAACCGTGAAGGTACGGAGGAAGTTTTTAGTTTTCATTGCCCGCCGAAGCCTTCGCGTAGCCGCTATGGCGGAGCAAGGCCGAAGCCTTGGCGAAGGAGGGTAGTTTCTAGTTAGGAGGCAGTTGGCAGGAGGCAGTACCGATCATTATGGCTATGGGGAGGTTGCCGGATCATTTCTTTCCCGGGACATGTGTACAAAATTGACCCTATATTTAGGGCCATAAGACCAACAGCCATGAACCCGGACATCCAGGCCTATAACGATGCGCAGCTTTCCGATGAAGACAAGCGCCTTTGCAATACCCTCGCCAGCGAGATATACCTCCATCTGCCGGAGGCTGAAAATAAGATATGGCATGCACATCCCGTATGGTTCATCGAGGGGAATCCGGTGGTAGGTTATCACAAATTAAAAGACTGTATCCGGCTGTTGTTCTGGAGCGGACAATCATTTGACGAGGAGAAACTTCAAAAAGAAGGAAAGTTCAAAGCCGCAGAAATGCGGTATACATCGGCAGGTGAAATCAACAAAACAGATTTGAAACGGTGGTTGAAAAAGTGTGTGGAAATCCAGTGGGACTACAAGAACATCGTTAAACGAAGAGGGGTTCTGGAAAGGTTGAAATGATAGGTTTATAGTTTGTTGTTTCTGGTTTGTAGTTGCCCGGTCTAATGTCTAACGGTCTGACATCTACCTCTCTTCAAAACGTCAACGCCGTATTATAATCTTTGGCATCATCCCAATCCATTCCTGTCATGCCGGCTGTTGATATTTTGTCTTTCAGGCTTTCACTGAACAGAAGGAGCGTCGGGAATTCA
>JAGQZQ010000066.1 GCA_020435415.1 Flavobacteriales bacterium | reverse complement strand
TCCGCCTACCGGGTATATCATTATATTTGGTCGCACAATGAAATCAGGAATGCTGAGATTCAACACAGGACGCTCTGTCTGGACTACGATCATCCCCTTTCTCTACTTTGCGTGGGGGCTATTGTACAGCCATATGCAAGGTCCTTTCTTTCAAACCAGGATCGATCCGGAATACCCCTATCTCCTGAACGGATTACATGCCAGCCTTTTTGAATTCACGCACATCGGACACCTCGATCACCCAGGAACCCCTTTCCAGCTGCTGACCGGTTTTTTCATACGCATGACGCACCTGGCAATAGGCCAAGGCGATTTATACAGCGATGTTTTTCAACGGCCGGAGATGTATCTTTCTGCCGCATCATTTTGCATGGGCATCATAACGATGATTGCATTGACATGGCTGGGGCGTGTTGCACTTTGTCAAACTCAAAATATTCGCTCCGCTGTGGTCATTCAGGCCGCAATGCTTTTGTGCTCTATCACTTTCGGGCTACCTGCACGATTCATGCCCGAGCGGCTAATGTTTGTTATGGCGATCATACTAACGGGGACAATCCTTCCGGCAATATTCTCGGAGATTTCGCCCAAACGATTCTCATTAAAGACAGGCATCATCGGCGGAATATCCCTGGCTACCAAAATCACCACCGCCCCATGGCTGTTACTGCCCCTGGTCATTCTTCCTTCCCGGAAATGGCGAAAGAATTATGGCCTGATTACCGCTGCAACTTTTCTGGTTTGTATTTTACCAATTCTCGGCCGCTTCCGGGATTTCATAAATTTCATTAAACACCTGATCACCAGGGATGGCCAATATGGCGAAGGGGAGGCTCACATCCTGAGTTCTTCGGAGGCTTTCTCAAACCTGTTTGAGATTCTGAACGACAACCTGCTGCTCCTGGTTATGCTGTTGATTCAGATGATTGTTGTTGTACGGTTATGGATCCGTAAGAAACCGGAAGAAATGCGCCTCCGGAACATTTTCACTGCACTCACCGTTGTGATGCTGACGGGCGTTGCCATCCTTCTGAAACATTACAAGAATTATTACATCCTGCCGGTCTCAGAACTCTCGGCACTGGCGATCTTGATGTATTATGTTTTGATAAAAAAATGGTTTACCTCAAAGACAGCACAATCCATTCTCCACGGCACTGTCATCGTTTGTGTTCTTCTGGCCTTGCTTCCGGAAGTAAAAAGGTTGAACCAGTTCAGAAAGGACCAGCGCTCCCGTGGCATGTTTACCGGATTCATTCAAAAACATGTGGGACCGGAAGATTACTTCATCCATACCAACTCATGGCAGGGAGGCCCGGTCCCGCAAACCGGCTTGCTATACGGACAGGCATTTGTACGACACCAGAATAAAACCTTTAATCGACTCGAACCACTTTACGGAAACACCCTCACATATCATGGTGCTGGTCAGCCCCCAAGATACCTGAGTGTCATTGATGTGGATGGAGAAGCACTCATCAAAAGCGGAAAAGATATTTACTTCTATCATGAACCTGCACGTGACGGGCATCCGGTAAAACAATACCTGGACAGCCTGGCCACCGCCCATCAAGTGCATATCTCCACGGATACTGTGTATCGTAATCCACTTACACAACAATTCCTTCTGCGCACCAGAAATACCGATGGGTGGAACATAGTCAATGAAGAACACATCGGTTATGAGCAGTTCTATGAAAACTATACCCTCTATTCCGATGAAGGCATGGGCCCGCTTACTGTATCACCCAATCTGAATGACCGGGAAATGATGAGCGGATATTTTTCAACCAGGGTGGATACCGTGGAACGTTCTTCACCACAATTCATCATCGACAGTGTTAAGCAGGGTGACCTTATTGAGGTAACCGCCATGGTAAAACCGGATCAGGGTGGGTACCCCGGAACACTCGTAGTAAGCTCGGTTCATCTGGCAGCAGACAGTCTGAGCAGCCGCGACACCCGTCAACTGGCATTTCTTTCCAAAGACTGGATCATGATGCGACTTACCTTTGAAGTGCCCCACGATCCCATCATGAACAAACTGCTGATCATGCACCAATACTACGGCGGTGAATACGTGTTGGTCGATAATATGGTGATCCGGCATATGGGGAAAAGGTAGTTTAATTAAGAATTAAAAATGAAGAATGAAGGGGCTTACGAGGTAACGGTATGCCTACCAAAGCCCCGTAGGGGTGATATCTTCGTAGAACCGTGATGCGTTACACCATTCAGCCCCATAGGGGTGTCATCTTTGTAGAACCGTGATGTGTTATACCATTCAGCCCCATAGGGGTGTCATCTTCGTAGAACCGTCATGTGTTATACCATTCAGCCCCGTAGGGGTGACATCTTCGTAAAACCGTGATGCGTTACACCATTCAGCCCCATAGGGGTGTCATCTTCGTAGAACGGTGACGCGTTATACCATTCAGCCCCGTAGGGGTGACATCTTCGTAGAACCGTGATTCGTTATACCATTTAGCCCCATAGGGGTATCATCTTCGTAGAACGGTGACGCGTTATACCATTCAGCCCCGTAGGGGTGTCATCTTTGTAAAAAAAAGTGGCCGGAAGCGCGATTCGGGAAAATACGCCTCCGGCCGGCCCCCCTTGGCCTGATCCTAATCCAATGCAAGGGGGAATTACAGGGTAATCTCAAGCGTAACGGAAGACAGCTGCCTTCTTTTACCTCCCGGCCCAACCGCTTTAATTCCTTCTATCAGGATCTTGTCGCCTCTGTTCAATTGCCGGAATGCCTGTTTCATAAGTCCTGAGAACTTATAGCCACCATGCACCTCAATAGGCGGCACATCTCTGCCCAGAATATACATGGTGTAATCTGTCACATCCCATCTCACACCTTCATATACAAACCCATCCATCTTCGCAACAACGCCCGGATAAGCCATCAACCGATTCTTT
Organism: Flavobacteriales bacterium; assembly: GCA_020435415.1. Lineage (NCBI taxonomy): Bacteria > Pseudomonadati > Bacteroidota > Flavobacteriia > Flavobacteriales > Flavobacteriales bacterium. Next base: position 16,698 of record JAGQZQ010000066.1, on the reverse strand, counting down.
TTAATCTTTCCTGTGTTGATATCATCTACCATTGCTATCGGGCTTGGGATCGTCTTGATGCGAAAATTCATACTTCCCATATTCTTCAATTCTCCGTTGCCCACTTCCGCCATGACGGTAATAACTGCCTGGGTCCCTCCCCCCACTTTCGCATGATACTTGCCTTCACCAACCCTCAGCAATGTTCCTGTAGAAATTCGCGGATGAATGCGATCCGCAGGAATTCCGGGAACAGAGATAGATACCGGATTCTCCAGGTCCACATACAATACATTCATCTTTTCCGCAGACACCACGGCACTTGGCACCGCCACCTGATAACTGCTTTGAAATGGAAAGCGACGTTTACCTTCACGCGTCTGTAATTGAATAAGTCCACCCCATTGATGCAAGCCCTCTGTTATCGCGGGAACCATGTATCTGCCCATGCCGGCCTTTACCGGAATAGAATCGTAACCGGGTTTGAGCTTATATTCACCCGGCGAGATCGTATCATACTCACCTACGAATATGACAGGTGCCTGGGTGGTGTCAAAGGCTGCCAGAAAAACGTCGGCCCGGAATGAATCACCACGCAACACATAATTGGTAGGGGCGATCACCGTTCCGGCAACTTTATTGAAAGGAATGGTTTCCCCATCCACATTGGACTTCAGGTCATTGATCACATCAAACTCGGCGTTGCGTACATCATTCTGGATTTTTGACAGCATAGTGATCACCGCCACCAGCGGGAGATCTTCGAAATGATGTTGCTCCCAGGATTGACTGCCTTTGTCGGGATGTGGCTCGGGGTCCGGTGTAGAAAGGTTGTTGTCCAGCGCTTTCAGCAATGCTTCGTTTTGCGGGGCTACAAGGGAAGACAGGAAACTCCGGTAGTCGCCCAGTTTTTCTTTTAGCTCAGCACCTTTCTTCTCAAAGATCATGATCTCAGAAGGTACATCCAGGTTATCCTTTGACTGGATATTGTTCATTGAATATCCGGGGCCGTCTGCCTTTGCAACAATACTTTCCTTGAGTGACCCGATGTAGTTGTAGATCTCATCGGCCTGTTTCTTCACCTGGTATGCCTTTTCACGAAATGGTTTTGCCCTTTCCAACCGCGCCGCCTGCTGATCCAGTGCAGCATAAACCGACTCATTCTTGATCATAAAATTGTCGGTGGTCCTTGTCAGACTATGGTCAACAAGCATAAAGGCATCCAACACTTCCTTCGCCACGTTCAGTGCGAGCAGACAAGTCAGCACGAGGTACATCATGCCGATCATCTTTTGTCTCGGGGATAATTTCTTCTCAGCCATAACAACAGGTATTAGCGTTCAACTTAAGCCGGATGTCTTCCGGCCTCATTCAACACTCATAATACCCGGGCGAGAAAAAAGGAACAGCTTGGTTAAAAGTTTAAGGTTTAAAGTTGCAGGTTCCGTAACCTTAAACTTTAAACCTTAAACCATTAACCACTCAAACTCTCAAGAAAAGATTGGAGAATAATAACGGCGCTTACCTTATCCACGAGCGACTTATCCTGGCGAACCGATTTTTTCGCGCCGGCTGCAAGAATGGAAGCGGTGGCCATCTTGGAGGTAAACCGCTCATCAACCAGAGATCTTGGAATATCCGGGAATGACTTCTGGAGGAGATTGACACATTGGGCAACCGCCTGTGTACCGTGTGTATCGCTTCCGTCGAGACGTTTGGGCATTCCTATCACAAAACGCTCAATCTCTTCTGTCTCCATGTATTTCTTCAGGTAAGCAACCAGCTGTGCCGAAGGAATTGTGTCCAGTGGATTGGCGATCATCTTCATCGGGTCTGTCACGGCGAGACCGGTGCGTTTTGTTCCGTAATCTATGGCAATGATTCGTGACATGATTTGGTGATGTGATGATTTGGTGATGTGAAAATGTAGTAATTTGATAATTTGGTGACCTGCCAGCCGAAGCCTGGGTCATTGCGTGGCAGGCTGGTGTGGTGATGTGAAATTTAGATGATTTGAAAATGTGACAATTTGAAAATGTGGTGATTTGATGTGTGGTGGTTTAGGAATGTAAAGATAGGCTATAGGCCCATACTATATATTCGATCCCTTGTCTAATTTCTAATGTCTATTATCTAGCATCCACTTTCTACTGTCCAATCCCCAACGACTGTTATACTCTTCCCACCCTGCCTACTGCCTACTGCCTACTGCCTACTGGCTACAGCCTACTGGCTACAGCCCCCTACTCCCCATACTGTCCCCGATAAAACCTGTGATCAATACTCATCATCAGCGAATGTTCCCGGAACCAGTTATGGAATGCATCCCACTTTTCTTCGTTCTTCTCTTTCCATGCTTTGAACTCTTCTTCGTCTCCCCTTCTCAGAATCCAATAATTGTATGCCTCCATGTGGCCCGCATCCAATACTTCCTTTTGCAGATCAAAAAGGATGTTGGGGTATTTCTTATCGTGTTCCATGCTAAAATAATTCTCCACAAAACGGGACCGGATCCGATGCAGGGACGCCAGATTGATTTCCTTTTCACTTAATAATGAAACGGTCATGACCATCTCATAGACCATCAGACCATAGGGCAGCTTCAATTCCTGACCCAGATCTTCCGCAGTCATGTTAATCTCAGAACTGCTCAGGCTTACCTGCGCAGAAGTATCTCCGGAAAAGGTGATCTCACTTTTGTATACGTCAAACATCGACTTGCTGATCTCAGCCGCCCTTGGCGTGTTTCCCTCCATGTTGATAAAAATCTCACCGTATATCAACCCCCAGAATTCATCAGTGGAAATAAGGTATATCTGGGCTGCCCTGTAATAATTGGAAGAGAATTCCGGATCCGCTTCAATGCCCTTCTCAAAATACCACAATGCTTTTGCATAATCCTTTGCCATCAATTCCATGATGCCCCGCTCGAGATACAACATTCCGGAATTCGGAAATTTATTGATGCCCGCTTCGTAAGCACTGATGGCTTTGTCCTTCTTTCCGTCCATGTCATAGGCATTGCCCAACATCTGATACACACGATCCATGACCTTCGGATGATCCAACAATCCTTTCAGAACCTTTGCAGCCTTTCCATAGTTCTTCCCCAGGTAATAGGCGTATCCTATCTCATAAGGGAAGGAAATATTATCCGGGTCAAGCTTTTGGGCTTTTTCAAGCAATTCAACGGACGCATCAATCTGACCGGACTCCATGAGCTCTATGGCCTGTCTTCCAAGCTGGACAGCCTCATCATGTTTGGTTTGGCCATTCGCCGTGTTTATCGTTGCGGCGAGGAGGAAAAATATCAGGAAATTTCTCATGGCGACAGGATATGATATTCAGCTTTACCGGAATTTATATGCGGGCTTTTTTTGCAAAAGGCACATCAACAATATAAAGATAACAGAATTCTTAATGAGGTGCAGTTTGCGAATCTCCACCCGAAGTAGAGATCAAATCTTATGATCCAGCGTAAAGCAGTGTGGATGCCTTTCCATCCCCAGCTTCGGGTAATAGTCCACTGCGGCAGGTGCGGACAAAAGAATGAGCTTGGCCTGCGGTGCAACCTTCATGACCTCACGGATCAATTGCTTTCCGATGCCCCGGTTCTGATACTGTTCATCAACGGCCAGATCGGAGAGGTATGTGCAATAACAAAAGTCTGTCAGTCCACGGGCGACTCCTACCAGCAGATCACCGTCCCGGGCCGTGATGACCAGATTGGCATTTTGCACCATCGCACCAAGTCGTTCGATGTCATCAACAGGGCGACGAGCACCCAGGGTGGAACGTATGAGGACAGATTGGAACTCATCCGCGTTCAAGTTTTCTTCCTTCTGATAGATCAGGTTCATTCTGGTCCGGATTCTACATTTAACTTCGCTATTGATGTAAGAGGCGAATGGCAGTTGCCATATGACCCACATTCACATTCACTATATAAACATCCGGTGTCAGATCCGTCAAGGCGATACGTACATGATCATTATACTTCATCACCGTTTCACCTACCTTCCGGCCATCTGATGCAAATATCGATACTTCAATGGACTCATATACCTTATCCAGACTGATCTCTACAAAATCGTTGGCTGGATTTGGATAGGCATTGAACGCGAACCAATCCAGGTCATCAATTCCATCCCCAAGAAACGGAAGTTTGATAAGGAAATATTCATAGTCAGGATAACCCCAGGGAATCACCACATCTGACACTTTTAGCACCGGCATATACACATTGGCGCCAATGCTCACCACATCACCCTTGTATATTCCGGTATCAAGCTGAACAACATCATGAAAAGGCTGGGTGGAATGAAATATATGAAGTGTATCATACACCACCACACCGGTTACGGAATCTGTTATGGTGAAATGAATCCACTCATTCATATAATCCTGGTCAAACGGCTTACATTCTATCTCCAGGTTAAATGCCCATGCTTGCCCTGCAGCCGTTACAGACACCCACACCATCACCCATAAGATGCGGGCTTTAACAATTCGTTTCATAAAAAAGAGAATCAATTGTCATGACTTGTGCGGTGCTATACTGGTATGTTTTTGTTTAATTTCTAACGATCAGCCACTTCACGGCTTTAAACAGTCCGGCTCCAACATAACCCAGAATTCCCAGCTTTGCTTTTTCCGTCATGTTTACCGTGATCGTGGAGTAGCTTGACAAATGCTCAAGCTTATTTAACTTTCCTTCCAACGTATCGATCTCCATGTTCAGTCGTTCCAGTTCCTTCTCCACCCTCAAAGTCTCCTCAACCGTACGGGCCATTTCCAGGAGTTCAAGATAACGCTTTCTTGTCTTGTAAGCATTGTCCAACCGAATTTTATAATCTGTGAACTGGTCGGTCACATCCTCTCCTGTGACATTCCTGTACTTTACTTTACCTAATCGGGTCAATGCGGTTAATGCTTCCTGAAGCTTTTCAGTTTGTACCCGGATCACAGACTTTTTATTTCCAAGGTTCAGGATATACCCCCCATTTTCCCTTGCGATGACCACCAGACGTTGGTTGGTGGTATCCGGGTGTTGCACCACCAGGCCAATGAACGCCTGATAGATCAACTTGCGGGGCAGATCATCTTCATCATTCAGGTAGTTGTGATAAGAATCTTCCGGTTTGCCATCATAATTGACAGATGAAGTTATACATCCGCCGGCAAAAAGCGCCATCATGAGCGTAAGGTACATTGGTTTTAGCATGGCTTTTGAGTTTGGTAAATGATGTGTGGTTCCTGGCACGGGTACATCCGATATGTATATAACGGCGTATTTCTTATAAGATACCGATGGGTACGGTCTCCCCGTCGATTCCAGGGTAAGTGTACCGGGAACACAATGTGCAGGCTAATTCCGGATATTTACTTTAATATGGTCAATGTTTTACCTATGGCCTTGATTAACTTCTTCTCTACCCCTACATCCCCGGAGTAACGCTCCCAGCCGGAGACAACCTCTGCTATCTCGGAAATGATGGCTGTCGGATTTTTCACATTTATCGGGTATGCCACTTCCAATAAATCCTTTTTTGTAATATCTTTTCTTTTTCCGTTAATGCTTAATGCATGTTGTTGTACCCAATCACTTCCAGGGCGGTATGCATGGCAAATATCGTAGGCCGGTGACAAGCGCCATTGCCCTTCCTGATTCATCAAAAATCCGAAGTTCTTGGTATGGTCATCGCAATTCTTTCCCATGACATTGAATACCATTCTACGATATAGCTGTTCCGCTTGAATGTAGGATAAGCGAAGCTCCCTCATGGTTTGAAATAATTGTTCATAACTATAGTAGAGTACATTATTAAAATCAAAATGCTGCAAGGCACAAAAACTTTGTACATGCAATTTCTCGTCATGGTCCAGGCGATCAAAACGGCGTGTCATAAAATGTGCACGCCCATTCTCTTCCATCAGGCGACATTCGGTCATTTCTATGCCGGCATCTACGGCCATATTATGATAGGCCATTTCTACACGGCCATAGCCACTGGATGCATTAAACTGAGTGTCCGTCACTCCATCAAATTTGATAAGCCATTGAGAGAACCCTTCGGGTGCCTTGGCCTGTCCACTTCTGACTTCACCTGTTTTTTGATTATACGCAATCAGAGCCTTAGCCCTGGCTCCACCGGCGGAGGTTCCGATCTTCAGTATATCCAGCAGGGATTTCTCCTCAGCTTCCGAAAGCTTGGTTGCAAAATTCGTACGTTCGTCCAGAATCTTTTGTGCCATTTCGATGAGCCCCTCCAGTTCGAGTTCGGTGGATTGTGATGATGTCTCAGGTATGGCTGGCTCTATCTCAAGTGCACCCATGCTCCTGTTGCCAATAAAGCATAGGAGTTCAACCGGATTCATACTATCCATGGGGCGTCCGTGACGCGCAAGCCAGGTGTTGATCAGGGCATTTCCATATTTGTCCGGTAACATATCAGCCAACAGTCCGGGCAAACCCCGAAATGTATTTGAATTACGTAACTCCGGAAAGGAAAAAACCCTGTTCACTGCATTACGGATGGGCATTTTAACAGGTGCCAGATCCAGGCCTTTTTTTACAAATGACTGGGTATACTCAAACGATGCGGTTTGGGTAGCGGAATCCCAGGCAATAGCTCCCGCCTGATGATTCCATATGTTAACAAAAGCAGTGGTAATCATTACCAGTCGTATAAATGTTCGTCATCATCCTTACCCTTTTTTCCGGATGCCCTTTTGCGCTTATTTTGTTCCAATCTGGCCAATTGTATGGGACTTACCTGAGGGCTGATTTTGAAGCTTTCCAATACATGAAGTTGACCGAGTGACCTGAGCAGTTGAATCAAGGTAAGGGTGTTGGACCGCTTTCCCTGTTCAAATTCACTTAGTGTAGAACGATTGATGCCAGCTTCCTTCGCCAGTTGATCCTGGGTTTTATTCTGTTCCAACCGGTGATGTTTAACAAAGACTCCAAGTATTTTTAATAATGCCATGTCATTAAGCACATGCCACTCATTGCTTGTTTTATCCATCACTATTATCGTTTATTGCACTTAATGACGTTTTTACCCAACAAATGTAAACATAATACTTGCCTCTACCAAAATACCATCAAAAAAACGCTGGATCAATTCCCCATGAACGTCTGACTTCCCTGAACGCGCTATCTATTATAAATACCTGAAATAAAGTATCTATTCATGCACACCAGGAACCGTCCGCCCGAATTGACTATTTTTGTCGCTCACATAAAAAACATCACATTGCAAGCATTACAAACAACCATTGAAGCCGCCTGGGAAAACCGGGAGCTATTGAAAGAAGAACAAACCCGGCAGACCATCGCCGAGGTGATCGAAGGACTGGACAAAGGCACCATACGGGTGGCTGAGCCTCATACCGACGGTTGGAAGGTAAATGAGTGGGTAAAGAAAGCGGTGATCCTCTACTTCCCCATCAGGGAGAATAAAACCATGCATGCCGGCCCGTTGGAATTTCATGACAAGCTGGAACTTAAAACAGGTTATAAAGAATTAGGCGTACGCGTGGTACCACATGCCGTTTCCAGGTATGGTGCATACATTTCACGTGGCGTGATCATGATGCCTTCGTACGTGAACATCGGCGCTTATGTTGACGAAGGGTCGATGGTAGATACATGGGCTACCGTAGGATCCTGTGCACAGATCGGAAAGAATGTTCACCTCAGCGGAGGTGTGGGCATCGGCGGTGTGCTTGAGCCTGTTCAGGCGGCACCCGTGATCATTGAAGATAATGCCTTTATCGGATCACGGTGTATTGTTGTAGAGGGGGTACGTGTTGAAAAAGAAGCCGTACTGGGCGCCAATGTCGTACTCACTTCATCTACCAAAATCATTGATGTGACCGGTAATGAGCCAAAAGAATACAAAGGTATCGTCCCCGCCCGTTCGGTGGTGATCCCGGGTTCATATACCAAGACTTTTCCAGCAGGTAACTACCAGGTATCATGTGCCCTGATCATAGGACAACGAAAGGAATCCACAGACAAGAAGACCTCTTTGAACTCGGCTTTACGGGAATACGATGTGGCTGTTTAACCCCGTTAAATGGCAGCCTACCTTATCATACAAACAGCCTTTATCGGAGATGTGATCCTGGCAACTTCGGTGGCCGAGAGTATTCACAAAACCAATCCGGAGGCTTCCATTGATATGGTAGTCAGAAAGGGCAACGAGGGACTGTTGGCAAATCACCCCTTTATTCGCCGCGTCATTACATGGGAAAAGAGAGAAAATAAATTACCCAATCTGTTGCGTACGATCCGTGAGATCAGAAAAACAGAATATGATAGGGTCATCAACCTGCAACGGTTTTTTTCTACCGGATGGATGACATGGCGCTCCAGGGCCAATGAGAAATGGGGATTCAAAAAGAATCCCCTGGCATTCACCTTCTCCGGCACAGCTGAGCATGAGATTTCACAAGGGGTTCACGAGGTAGACCGGAACCATCGTCTTATTGCGGATGTTGCCGGGGATCAACCTGTTCCTCCTAGGCTTTACCCTACTGCTGATGACGAACGTTCCATCCAACCCTACCTCCATGGTCCTTATGTATGTATGGCACCAGCGTCAGTCTGGTTCACGAAACAGTTACCTGCTGAAAAGTGGCTGGAGCTGATCCGGAATATTTCTGCGGACCTCACCATCTATCTCCTGGGCGGTAAGTCCGATTACGACCTGTGTGAGATGCTCGTCACCAAGGCCACCGGATCCAAGATCATCAATGTGGCAGGGAAATTAAACTTCCTGGAATCTGCCGCACTGATGAAACAGGCCCGTATGAATTATGTGAATGACAGTGCACCTCTGCACATGGCCACCGCCATGAACGCCCCGGTCACAGCTTTCTTTTGCTCCACCACCCCTGATTTCGGTTTCGGACCACGAAGCTCCGACAGCACGATCTCTCAGGCAAACCCGGCACCATCTTGCAAACCATGTGGCCTGCATGGCCTGTCTTCCTGCCCGCAAAAGCACTTTCGCTGTGCGCTGGAGATCGAAACAAGCCGGGTTGCAGTTTGATCACCCTATCTTTGAACTTATGAACACCAAGCCGTTTGCCATGATAGAAGAGACCGTGCGCACGCTTAAAACAGGCGGCACCATCCTGTACCCGACAGATACCATATGGGGACTGGGGTGTGATGCAACCAACGAAGATGCCGTCAGAAAAATATATGCACTCAAAAACAGGGAAGACAGCAAAAGCCTCATCATCCTGATAGATCATGTCCAAAGACTTTCACAATACCTGACCCATATTCCTCCCGGCGCACTGGAGCTGATCGAAGCCGCCAACAAACCGCTGACGCTCATCTACCCGGATGCCTCGGGCCTGGCTGCCAATGTTCTGGCGGAGGACGGCTCGGTAGCCATTCGTATTGCCAGGCATGCCTTTTGTGAACAGTTGATCGCGTCTTTCGGAAAACCAATCGTATCCACATCGGCCAATATCAGTGGACAACCTTACCCTGTGACGTTCGATGAAGTCTCGCCTGACATTTTGAACGGCGTTGATTATGTGGTAAATTTGCCCACCGAAATTAGCAACCCCAAGCCTTCAACCATTATCAAGCTGGACAGGCAAGGAAATCAAACCCTGATCCGGCCCTGAATACGTGCTGAGTCAATTGTCACATAAATTAACCCATCCGGTTTTTAAAACCGTTTCCTCAATCGTGGAGGAAACTGGTCAGGAAGCTTATGTCATTGGCGGATTTGTGCGGGATCTGATCCTTGGACGCCCTTCAAAAGACATCGATATTGTGGTGGTCGGTAATGGCATAGAACTCGCCAAAGAAGTTTCCCGAAGAGACGGGACCAGTTCCCTCGTTAGCGTGTTCAAGAACTTCGGCACGGCGATGATCAACTATGGCGATATTGAGGTGGAGTTTGTGGGTGCCCGGAAAGAGTCATACCGGAGCCAGTCGAGAAAACCGATTGTAGAGGATGGTAGTCTGGAAGATGATCAAAAGAGACGTGACTTTACCATCAACGCCCTGGCCATACACCTCAGTCCTGATCGCTTCGGTGAACTGATCGATCCGTTCAACGGTATCGGCGACATGGAGGAAGGCATTATCCGGACACCGTTGGCCCCTGAATCTACCTATTCAGATGACCCGCTTCGTATGATGCGCGCCATACGGTTTGCCACGCAGCTCGGATTTTCCATTGAAGAAAATTCATTAAAGGCGATTCATGACCAACGCGAACGAATCGGTATCGTCTCCGGTGAGCGGATTGCAGATGAACTGAATAAGATTATTCTTGCACCCAAGCCTTCGGTAGGACTGTCACTGCTTTTCGACACCGGTTTGCTTCATATCATATTTCCGGAACTCGTAGCATTGCAAGGTGTGAAAACCGTAAACAACCTGAGTCACAAGGATAATTTTTATCATACCCTTCAGGTGCTGGACAACGTCGCCGAACATAGCGACAACCTGTGGCTCCGATGGGCCGCCATTCTCCACGACATCGCCAAACCCGCCACCCAACGTTTTGAAGCGGGTCGCGGATGGACCTTCCATGGGCATGAAGATAAAGGCGGACGAATGGTTCCAGGCATCTTCAGAAAATTAAAACTGCCGCTGAACGAGAAGATGAAATATGTTCAGAAACTTGTTCGCCTGCACCTCCGCCCCATCGCTCTTGTTGATGGTGATGTGACCGATTCTGCTGTACGCCGTCTGCTTTTCGAAGCAGGCGATGATATTGATGACCTGATGACGTTGTGTGATGCAGATATCACCTCCAAAAACAAACAAAAAGTCAAACGGTACAAAGACAATTTCCTGCTGGTTCGCGAAAAACTGAAGGAGGTGGAGGAAAGTGACCGGTTGCGAAACTGGCAACCACCTATCGATGGCGAACAGATTATTAAAACCTTTAACCTTACACCCGGCCGTGCCGTAGGGGATATCAAAAATGCCATTCGCGAAGCCATCCTCGAAGGCGAGATCCACAACGATTACGACAGCGCATACGAATATATGCTGAAGGTCGGAAAGGATATGGGGTTGAAGGTTAGTAGACAGTAGACGGTAGATAGTAGATAGTAGATATTGGTTGGGAATGACCGGAAATTCGAAACACCTGATTGTGATTGGCGGACCAACAGCTTCCGGTAAAACGGCAACAGCGGTCCATTGGGCAAAGGCACTTGGCGGTGAACTGATCTCCGCAGATTCCAGGCAGGTATACCGTGAAATGAAAATCGGGACAGACCGGCCTGATGTTGACTCACTGCAAGGCATACCATGTTACCTTTCCGGCTCGGTTTCCATTCATGATCCGTTTGACACCGCCGACTTCGAACAACAGGCACTTGAAGCAATCGGTGCCATTCACCGGAAAAATGCCGTTGCCATTCTGGTAGGCGGCACAGGTCTTTACATCAACGCCGTGTGCGAAGGCCTTGACGAAATGCCGGATGTCCCGGCAAACATCAGAACCGACCTGAACAATACACTCGAAACAGAAGGCATCGAAAAATTAAAAGAGGAATTGAAACGATCGGACCCGGTGTTTTACACGCAGGCAGATATAGAAAATCCGAGAAGGGTGATCAGGGCACTTGAGATTTACCGTGCCACCGGTAAGCCCTATTCTTCTTTCAGAAAAAAAGATGCCATTGCGAGACCTTTTAGCATTACCTGGCTGGCATTGGATGCAGACAGGGAAGTGTTGTATGAGAAAATCAACGAGCGGGTTGATATGATGATGGCGTCCGGCCTGGAAGAAGAAGCACGGAAACTTTACCCATTCCGCGATCTCCCCGCCCTGCATACCATAGGCTACCAGGAACTGTTCAGTTATTTCGATGGCAATATCTCCATGGAAAAAGCGGTGAACCTGATCAAACAAAACAGCCGGAGATACGCCAAACGACAATGGACCTGGTTCAGGAACGATGGGAGATACCAGTGGATGAACAAAGACATTTCGGACGACATCCTCAACGAATGGAAACAAGAACACCTTGCGTAACCTGCTGAAATACTACCGCGATCTCGACCGCAACACACTCTTTGTGATCGGTGCGCAGTTTTTTATACAGCTGATCAATGTGTCCTTCCTGTCAATCCTGCTTATCTATATGTCTAAAGAAGGGTATGAGGATTACGAAAGTGCCGACTTCTTCTCCTACCGCTTTCTCGGTGTTCTTCTCTTTGCACTTCCCATCGGAATTCTGATCCGCCATTACAGGCTAAAGCCATTCTTCGTGGCCTCGTCCCTGATAGTCCCGCTCATTTCATTGGTATTGATATACGCGGTACACAGTCACCAGTCTGCCCTTTTGTATTGCAGCACCTTCTTATGGGGACTGTTCTTTTCGGTGATGCAGGTAAGCGTATTGCCGTATATTCTTCGCAACACCAGGCCTGAAATACATACAGAAGCATTTGCCCTAAGCTTCAGTACCTGGAGTCTTAGTGGTATCCTTGGCGGTTCATTAATCCACCTGTTACACAAACTGGATCCTGACTTCTTCACCGAACGTACGCTCCTCATGATCATCTCCGCGATGGGATTGCTCAGCCTGTTCTTTTCATTACGGATCAACAGGGACAATGGACCGGAAGAAAGTACACCCAAAACATTCAGGTTTAACCAATACGATTGGGGCGTGATCGCCAAAGCCATGTTTCCCACGTTGATCATTGCATCAGGAGCCGGACTAACCATCCAGTTCATGAGTTTGTTTTTCTTTAACATCCACGGGATGGATTCATACCCTTTTGCATTACTCAATGCCGTTGCACTGGTGATCGTATTCTTTAGCATCATCGTTGTCCCGACCATCAAGCGTAAGCTGGGTTACAAGATCGCGATCACCGCAACCCAAACAATCGCGGTTATGGCATTGGTTGTACTGGCCACCACAGAGTTTTACAGCACCCTGAATATTGCCCTTTACATCGCATTTGCAGCCTACCTGATCCGGCAGCCATTGATGAATATGGCCAACCCCATGGCTTCTGAATTGGTGATGAAATATGTAGGGAAGAAGAACCAGGAGATTATCAGCGCTTTGACTTCCGCTACCTGGTCCGGAAGCTGGTTCATCAGTGCGCGCATTTTCAAGGTCATGAGGGAACATGAGGTTCGATACGCACATATTTTCCTGATCACGGCAGGACTGTATGCATTGGGTGTTTTCATGTACCACCGACTGATCGTGGATTATGAAAGACGAGATGTTTAAGGTAATTTGAAGATGTGATGATTTGGTGATGTGGTGATGGGATAATTTGGTGATGTGGTAATGTGATGATGTGATGATTTGGTGATTTGGTGATGTGCCAGCCGAAGCGCTAGCCATTGCAAGGCAGGATGGCCTGCCAGCCGACGCTTGGGCTATTGCGGGGCAGGCTGGTGTGATGATAAACTCAAATGCATACGGTTGGACAACCTTAAACTTTAAACCTTAAACTCTAAACCTTAAACTTTAAACCTTAAACTTTAAACCCCACCCCGTCGTCATGACAAAAAAAGAACGATACGAAAAGATCCTCGACTACTTCAGCAAACATAACCCGGATGCCGAAACGGAACTTCAATATCAGGATCCGTTCAGTTTGCTGGTGGCGGTGATCCTTTCTGCGCAGTGCACGGACAAGAGGGTGAACATGGTTACCCCGGATCTTCTGAAAGACTATCCAACCCCTCAAAGCATGGGTCGTGTGGATGCAGAAACCATCTTTCCGTATATCCGGAGCATCTCATACCCCAACAACAAATCAAAACATCTGGTAGGTATGGCAAAAATGCTCGTAGATGATTTCGGCGGCAAGGTCCCTTCAGACATAAAGGATCTGCAGAAGCTCCCGGGGGTCGGGAGAAAAACCGCCAATGTCATAGCATCTGTTGTATACAACAAACCGGCCATGGCGGTGGACACGCATGTTTTCAGGGTATCGGCCCGCATCGGTCTTACTACAAATGCAAAAACACCCCTTGAAACCGAGAAGCAGCTGGTAAAATATATTCCCGAACATTTATTACCGGTCGCCCACCACTGGCTCATACTTCACGGACGTTACGTATGCACCGCACGAAACCCTGCCTGCAACACCTGTGGCATCCGGGAATACTGTAAATACGGATCAAAACGAAATGCATAATGCTTCAGCCAACCTTAAACCTCCAACCTTAAACCTTAAACCTTAAACCTTAAACCTTAAACCTTAAACCTTAAACCTTAAACCCTGATCCCTAAACCTTAAACTTTTTCCTATTTTTGTCCTTATTTAAAATCATTCTAAATAGCTTTGTCGCAGTCCACCGCCATACAAGTGATTCTTGCAGATGATCAGTTTCTGACCCGAAAAGGGTTGGCATCACTGATCAATGAAGAAGAGAGCATTCAGGTGGTGGCGGAGGCTTCCACCAAACAGGAGTTGTACAAGCACACCCTGATTCATCACCCTGAGGTAGTGATCATCAATTACGATGATGATGCTTTCACCCTTGATGATATCACCGGGCTTCGGAACCTTGAGCCGAACACATACTTTCTGGCCATTACGCCGGATCAGACAAAATTCAGGATTCAGGATGCCATTGATGCCGGTGTTACAGGGCATATCCTGAAAAGATGTTCAAGAGAAGAGATCCTGGACGCCATTCATGCCACGGCCAAAGGAGAGAAATTTTTCTGCAGCAAGGTGGTGGATACACTCATGAAGAATGGTGGAGATACGGGAACAACGCGTGCCTCAGAGGTCACCTGTGATCCTGTTAATTTGTCTGAACGGGAACTGGAGATCATTCGCATGGTGGCCGACGGACTGACCAACAAAGAGATTGCTGACAAGCTTTTTATCAGCGCGCATACCGTGACCACCCACCGTAAGAACATCATGGCCAAGCTGGAGTTGAATAACACCGCTGGCCTGGTGATGTATGCCGTAAAAAGTGGCATTGTTGCCACCGGTACCGAATAGCAATTATCGCTTCATTTCTTAGTACATTCGTGAAAATTATTCCCATGAAAAAATTGTTGCTGATCAGCAATTCCACTATGCCGGGTGAACCGTTCTTCACCTGGCCCCGTCAATATCTGGTAGATTTTTTGAAAGGCTCAGGCCCGGTTGCTTTTCTGCCATATGCCGGTGTATCCCTTGGCATGGATAAATACTTTGATATCGTTGAACGGATGCTCGGTCAATTAGCGATCGACAGCTTTTCACTGCACCATGAGAAAGACCCGATTGCGGCCCTTGACCGGGCGGGTGCCATCATGACCGGCGGCGGAAATTCTTTTTGCCTGGCCAGGTCCATACAACAGTTGTCGCTCGTTGAGAAGATCCGTGACATGGTTGATTCAGGCACGCCCTATGTCGGTTGGAGTGCCGGAGCCAATGTCGCCTGCCCGACGATCAAAACTACCAACGATATGCCTATTGTGGAAGTAACGACCCTGGAGGCCTTCCGGCTGGTCCATTTTCAGATCAATCCCCACTACACCGAAGCCACCCTGCCAGATCACGGTGGAGAATCGCGCATAGACAGACTGAAGGAGTTCCTGATCATGAACCCGAAAATGAGGGTTGCCGGACTTCCGGAAGGCTCACTGCTGCGAATCGAAGGGAATCAACTCACCGTTCACGGCAAAGCCATCAAGGTCTTTGAAGCACCTGATCGCGTAACCGAATATGCCGAAGGCAGCCGGTTAAGCCTCACCCTGGCTCCCTTGGCGGAATGACCACACGAATGGTTGCTGTTACGGCAGGCATCTTACTGTCTGCCTTGATCCTTACCGAACACCTGATGGGCTGGCGAATCGGTGTATTCAGCAGCGTCGCGACCATGGCTCTTCTGGTGCTTTCAGTATCCATTGTGGTTCCCACCGCCTTTCTGAAAAATGCGGACGATCCGATCCGGCAGGCGTTTAAAAGCGGCCTTTCCGCGAGTGTGATCCTGGGAGGATTTGCAGCCATATCTGTTGTTATTCTTCATCATTGGTTACACCCGGAATTCATCGAAGAGATTCTTGTCAAAACAAGAGAAGTCATGTCTGCCGAAAGTGCATCCGAAGAAGACATAAAAGCCGCACTGGCCCTAAAAAAGAAAATGTTCTCCCCGTTCGTACTGATGGCCACCACGTTATTTAAATTGATATTTTCCGGCGGCCTGCTCTCTTTGATTGTCACCGGGATCATGGTGGTGATTAAGAGGAAATGACCTGCTAATGCGGTGATGTGCCAATGTGATAATGTGCTAATGCGATGACCTGCCAGCCGAAGCGCTAGCCATTGCAAGGCAGGCTGGTGTGATGATGGATGCATTATCCATTTTCTAATGTCTATTTTCTAATATCTAATGTCTATTATCCATTGCCCCAACCACAAACCACCCTCCTCCGCTAAAGCTACGGCCTTGCTCCGCCATAGCGGCTACGCGAAGGCGATGCGGGCAATGCAAACTTTAAACTTTAAACTTTAAACTACAAACCTCAAACCACCCATGTCCGTCATCCATACACACACATTTAAATCCCCCTATGGTGAACTGATCCTGGGTTCCTGGAACAATCAACTTTGTCTGTGCGACTGGAGATACCGAAAGATAAGGCATGCCGTGGATGAGCGGATCAAAAAACACCTTCATGCCGATTTCGTTGAAGAAGAAACGGAAGTCATCAACGCTACCATGCAACAGCTTAGCGAAT
>JAGQZQ010000065.1 GCA_020435415.1 Flavobacteriales bacterium | reverse complement strand
AGCGGTGCAATGAGTAATGAAAAATCCTTATTGGGTTTGTAGTCCATACCTAGTGATGCCAATACATAAGCCGGTGAAAGAAAGTCTGCGATAACCACAGAATCATTCGGCAATTTATAACCTGGTGCAAATTGGCTTTTAAAACTTAACTGTGCACTGTAAAACCAGGCGTTCTTTCCTTTAATCCCGAGTTTGGAAGAGAGGTCGATCTTGTCATCGCTTTTCACCCAGTTACCCGTGCCAAGTTTTTGCAATCCATAAGCAAGATCAACGGTATTATCCCAATTGACTTTTCCCTTCGCATAATTGGCGAACAAGCTCAGGAACGAGGTTCCTGCAATCGAGCTTTCTCCACCCGCTGCCCAGTTGGTCAGGGATGCCTGCGAGAATTGAAGTCTTACCACTCCTCCACGGGACCACAGCTTGGTACTGTCCTTATCGTCCTGC
Organism: Flavobacteriales bacterium; assembly: GCA_020435415.1. Classification (NCBI taxonomy): domain Bacteria; kingdom Pseudomonadati; phylum Bacteroidota; class Flavobacteriia; order Flavobacteriales; species Flavobacteriales bacterium. Next base: position 19,381 of record JAGQZQ010000065.1, on the reverse strand, counting down.
GCAAATGCGGAAATTGCGATCGTTGTAAAGAGAAGGGCTGTGATTTTAAATCTTCTGTTCATCGTGATTTTTGTAAAAGTTATTTTCTGGTTGCAAGTATAAACAATTCATTGCCTGCACGCGGAGGAATTGAGTTGGTGGCAAGCTCTAATCTATCCAGGTTGAAATGCGGCTCAAACAGTGTGCGATACTCCGCTTCTGTACCACCGAATGGCGGACCTTCCCTGTCAAACTCATTGGCAAAAAGCAGACCGGCCAATCGACCTCCGGGTTTTAGCAACCGTCTTGCCTGCTTGACATACGACGATCGTAATGTTCTATCAATGGCGCAGAAAAAAGTTTGCTCAAGGATGATATCATATGATCCCTGATGCGCAAAGAAATCTTCATGTATAAGATGAGATGAGGGAAATGATGCAAAGCGTTTCCTCACCTGATCCAACGCCAGTGCGGAAATGTCCAGCAAATAAACCTGTTCATATCCTGCCTCTGTAAGCGCTAATCCTTCCCATGCATTTCCGCAACCGGGAATCAGAATCTTCGCATCATGCCTGACATATTGCCGGCAGAATTCCAGAATGGCCGGGCTGGCATACCCGATATCCCAACCCGTATCACCCTGGGAATACCGGTTATCCCAATAGGCCTGATTGAACCTAACCTGATCATTCATCACCTGCAAAATTAACCGAATGGAAAGATATACTCAAAGGCAGATAGATGTATATCAACATAAAGTTTCAAACAATTCGTGCCTGGACAAACAGAAATGCAGATTAAAAGTGTTACGTTTTGGAAGTGCTGCATTATACATATAGTTACTGCTACTAACCGGGCATGGTTTAGCGGTACTTCGGGATCAACTTACGCGAACAAAACGTGCTTGATCCTTTTTGAAAGAAGTATCATTCCCAATACAAATTGCACTTTATTTCGTATAGGTAATTACCCTTAATCCCCTTTATTAATAACCAAATCCGGTTATTGTTGCACGTAACGATTCAATTATTCCTACGTAGAATATAACAAGGCAAAAGATGGGGGCTATGAGAAGGAAAAGATGGGCAAGTTATGTCTTGCATTTGCTGTGCTGGTTCGGGATGAACCAAACCGCATTCGGGACCCATATCGTGGGTGGAGAAATCAATTACGACTGTTTAGGAAACGACCAGTATCTCATTAGCATGACGGTTTACCGGGACTGCTATAACGGGGTACCGGACTTCGACAAACCCGCCGCGATCGGGATATTCGACGCGAACAACAACCTGGTTCAAACGGTGTACATGCCATTTACCAGCAAGGTGCAGCTGAATCCGGAAACCCCGGATCCCTGTATCGTGGTTCCGGGTAACGTCTGTTATGAGCGCACTACTTATTCTTCAACAGTAACACTTCCACCACGTCCGGGTGGATATACGTTATCATATCAGAGGTGCTGCAGGAACCAGACCATTCAAAACCTTGTCAATCCACAGAACGTGGGTGCTACTTATACCGCCAGCATTCCGGATATCTCTGCCGGTGTTTGCAATGCAAACCCGATCATCAATGAGTGGCCACCTGTGTTTATCTGCCAGGGATTTGAGATCAACTATGACCACTCGGCCACCGACCCTGATGGCGATTCCCTGGTGTATGAGTTGTGTGACCCGTTTACTTCACCTACCAATCCTGTGGCTCCCCAACCACCACTTAACCCACCATATAATACAGTACCCTGGAGAGCTCCTTACGGGCTGGGTAACCTGCTGGGTGGAACGGCGGTAACGATTGATCCGCAAACCGGTTTACTCACCGGAGTACCGAATACCCTGGGGCAATTTGTGGTTGGTGTTTGTGTAAAAGAATACCGGAACGGCGTCTTGCTGGGTGAGACCAAAAGAGACTTCCAGTTCAATGTGCTGGCTTGTGAACGGGACGTGGTCGCAGGAGCCATTGGGACCACCGTAAACTGTTTAAACAGTACGGTAGAATTCATGAATCTGAGTGAAGGTGCATGCAGTTACCAATGGGACTTCGGTGACCCAACTTCCACAACCGACAATTCCACGGCCACGAATCCAACCTATAACTATCCGGGCACCGGCTCCTATATCGTAACACTTATCGCCGAATCATGTGATAACCCTGGCTGCAACGATACCATTACCGATCTGGTGGTCAGCGCAGACACATGTCTGCCATGCGGCATGACCGTATCCGTTTCAAAAAGTGATGCAAACTGTGGAGGACTGCTGTCCGAATGCGGAACCGGTTACCGCACCTCCTCCGATGGCACAAATAAGACGATTGAAGAATGGGTGGTGATCAACGGAAAACAGGCACTGATCACTTGCAATGTCACCTGTGCTCAATGTAACACACTCACCATCTATGACGGATGCGCCAATGGCACATCGACAACGGGAGGCTGTGGAGGATCTTCGAGCAGCGGCTGGTGCAACAATGGATGTTCACCTTGTGTGACATGCACAGATATGCGCATGCTATGTGATGGCGATACGGTCAACGGCGCCATCATTCCAGGCAACAACGCACCTCCGGTTACAATGATTTGTGATACCGCATACGTCGGTGGTCCGGGAAGCGCAACAGCCACTCCTAACGGCGGAACACCTCCATACATTTATCTCTGGAGCACCGGTGAGACCGTATCCACCATCACCGGTCTTGATCCGGGCACATATACCGTGACTGTTGTGGACGACGCCAATTGCATTGCCACACAAACCGTCGTTATCGCAGGTAACTCAGACATTGATCTGTCTACCGTCCACACCGACCCATCCTGGTGCAGTACCAGCGATGGCAGTATTACCGTTACCGCAACCGGAGGTAGCGGAACATATAATTACCAGTGGATTCCTGGTGGACAAACAACGGCAGCAATCACCGGACTCACCGCCGGAACCTACACGGTACTGGTGGATGATGGCGGTAGTTGTCCGGAGATCACCGAGGTGACACTGCTTGAACCGAACCCCATGGTCACATCGCCTTCGGGTGATGTTCTGCAATGTTATGATGATTGTACCGGATCGATAAGTGTGGGCGTGAGTGGAGGAACCACCCCATATTCCTATGCATGGTATCCTACCAACGGTTCCACCTCATCATCCATGACAGGTTTATGCAGGGGCTCCTACTCAGTAACGGTCACCGAAGCTTCGGGGTGTTACCTGGTAGAGGTCATTGATGTGACCGCTCCCGATGAATTGGAAATAACAGCTTCATCCACGGATGTGACCTGTGATGCAAACCTCGATGGCACGGCCACGGTCACACCAACAGGTGGGAGTCCCGGCTATACCTACACCTGGTCATCCGGTGCAACTTCAGCAACCGCTACCGGTCTGGGTGGCGGTACCTATTCCGTGACCGTGACCGATAACAATGGTTGTTCACGAAATACCACCGTAAATGTAATCGCACCATTCCCTCTTTCGGTTGAGTTGGAAGATCTGACCACCACCAATTGTGCAGGAACTTTCAGTGGTTCGATTGAAGTGAAGGTAACCGGAGGAACCGCTGATACCACAGGACCGTTAACTGTTTTCTATTCGGAGGACTTTTCCGGCTATCCCAACGGTACGACCACCGGAAGCGGGACACCAGCTAAATGGAGTATCGGCGGATTCACCAACAACGACTGGTGGGAGGTAAGGAACAACCATTTCGAAGGCCGCGACATGAACGGCGAGGTAACGTGGACTTCGGAATGTATCGATATCTCTTCTTGCACGAATGTTTCGTTGTCTATAGATATCGCCGGCACAGCCGATCTGGATATCACGGACTATTTCAATGTTTATTACACCATCGATGGTGGTGCGGAAGTACCGGTCGTTCAGCTGAACGACGACAATGCACAATCTGTGTACCCCACGTTTCAGACATTCACCTCTCCGATTCCGGATGGCGGATGCGTACGCATCGTGGTTCGTGCTCTTGCAGACGGAAATTTTGAACAATATTTCTTTGACAATGTGATCGTCTCCTGTGAACCGATCACGGACCCATTCACCTATGTGTGGTGTGACGGTCAAACCACCTCCATCGCGACAGGCCTCTCCGCAGGCACGTGCGGCGTGACTGTCACCGATGCCAATGGCTGCACAGCCGAAGGTGAGATGACATTGACGGACTATGGAATCATGTCACTTAGCATTGACTCCACCAACGCCTGCGGAGGCGCGGCGAACGGTACCGCCACCGTAACTGTTACCGGTGGACAACCGGTATACACCTACCTGTGGTGCAATGGTGCAACAACACAGGCAACCAACAATCTGCCGGGTGGAACCTGCACTGTAACGGTAACCGACGCACAGGGATGTACGCAAATGATATCCGTCAACATCGGCGCATCACCTCCGATTGATATTCTGACAGCCGTTGATTGTCGAGGAGCAGATATTGACCTGACCGTTTCCGGAGGAACACCAGGCTATACATATACATGGACCCATGGTGCTACTACCGAAGACCTCACCGGGCTCACAGATGGCACCTACACCGTGTATGTGTGGGATAACAATAATTGCTATGTCACCACCTCCGAAGTGGTGGAGGTGTGTCTTTGCAATATATCACTTTCCGGTACTCCGTCTGACGTGCTCTGTAACGGCGGAAATGATGGAAGCATCGATGTAACACTAACCGGGGGCACCGCACCCTTCACATACATCTGGAGCAACGGAGCTACCACAGAAGACATCTCCGGTCTGATAGCAGGCACTTATACACTGACCGCTACTGATATCAATCTTTGTGGGGACACGCTGGAAGTTGTCGTTAGTGAACCTGTTGACCTGAGTCTATCAGGCAGTGCGACCAATGTTTTATGTAATGGTGATGCGACCGGGGGCATAGACCTGACCGTCTCCGGTGGCACCTCTCCATATACATTCGTTTGGAGCAACGGCGCCACAACAGAAGATATCTCGGGATTAACTTCAGGCACATTCACCGTGACTGTCAGTGATAACAATGGATGTACCGATGTGATATCAGAAGTTGTGAGTGAACCAACGGTTCTTTCCCTGAGCATTGTGGGAACCGACGCCTTGTGTTTTGGCGGTGCGGAGGGAAGCATCAACCTCACACCATCTGGTGGATCGCCTGCATACACGTTCACCTGGAGCACTGGTGCTACTGAAGAAGATATCTCAGGATTAAGTGCAGGTAATTATACGGTCACGGTTACGGATAGCAACGGATGTTCAGAGACAACGTCAGAGACCATAGGTGAACCCACAGATATTACCCTCATCGCGACACCCGGCAATGCTACCTGTTTTGGCGATGCCAGCGGCACTGTGAATCTGGCAGCATCAGGGGGAACTCCAGGTTATACATATACCTGGAGCAATGGTGTTACAACCAAAGACGTTTCCGGATTAACTGCAGGAACGTATACCGTCACGGTAAATGATAACAATGGGTGCGATGCCACAACCACTGCTGTTGTGGGTCAACCTGTAGATCTAACCCTGAATCTCACACCATCAAATGTACTCTGCAACGGAGGAACGACAGGTTCTATAGATCTTACACCCAGCGGAGGAACACCATCCTATGGCATCTTATGGAGCAACGGGGCTACGACAGAAGACCTGTCAGGACTCACGGCAGGAACGTATAGCGTTACCGTGACAGATGCCAACGGATGTTCGGAAACATCTTCACAAATCATTTCCGAACCTGCTGTGCTGACGCTGAGTGGAAGCACTACACCTTCAACCTGCGGGGCGACTGATGGAACAGCGGATATTACAATAACAGGAGGCACAACACCTTACTCCTATCTCTGGAGCGATGGAAATACTACGGAGGATCTGACATCCTCCACTTCGGGAAATTATTCGGTCACGGTCACCGATGCCAACGGGTGCTCGAATGCTCTTACCCTCACGATTGATGATATCGGCGGACCTTCACCTTTGACGTTTGACATCACCCATGTAAACTGTTATGGACAGTCTGATGGCACCATCAATCTGAATGTGGGTGGCGGCTCGGCGCCCTTCACTTTTCTCTGGAATAACGGCGAGACCACCGAAGACCTGACCGGACTTCCACCGGGAACCTATACGGTAACCATTACGGACAACCTGGGTTGTAAGGCCGTCACGGATACCCTTATTTCGCAACCTCCGGCCATGGTTCTCACAGAAAATCATGTGGATCTCCTGTGTGCCGGAGACAATAACGGCAGCATTGATATTACCATTACAGGAGGCACTACGCCCTACAGTTATGCATGGGACAATGGCGCATCAACCCAAGATGTTGGAAACCTGACAACAGGAAATTATGCCGTTACTGTTACAGATGCCAATGGCTGTATGATCGATACTTCTATCAGCGTCATAGAGCCGTCAGCCCTTACAGGTTCCGTAACCGGCACACCGGTGGGCTGTACATTTGACGACGGAACCGCCACCATTTCTTCAGGGGGGGGAACACAACCGCATACTTATGTTTGGTCGGATGGACAAACATCCGCAACGGCCACCGGGTTAGTGATCGGATCTTACCAGGTAACGATTACAGATGCCAACGGATGTATACTGACGAGATCACACGATGTGATCAATGCTTGTATGCCAACTGTTACCCTGAACGATGTAGTGGTCTGTGCCGGAGATTGTGCTGATCTCACCGCCGTTGGCACTGACGGCATACCTCCCTATAGTTACACGTGGAACAATGGCATCACGAATACCACTGCCGGACCGGTTACTGTGTGTCCTGTAAACACTACGGTATACCAGGTTACGCTCACGGATCAGGATGGCAACCAGGTTACGGCCACAGGAACAGTCACGGTGAACAACCCTCCGTCACTGGTCATGGGATCCGTAAGCGCCAGATGTGGTCAATGTAATGGTAGCGTCAATGTGAGTGTGACCGGCAACGGCCCTTATCAATACCTGTGGAACAACGGAACCACCGACCCCACCGCTACCGGACTATGTGCCGGAAATTACAATGTCACGGTCACTGATGGTAACGGATGTCTGGATTCCGCATCTGTGTCCATTCTTCAGGCTGGATCCCCAGGTATTGTGTTGGTCGCACCAACACTGCTTTGTGCCGGAGACAACAACGGCACTATCAATCTGATACCTTCCGGAGGAACACCCGGCTACCTTTATGTTTGGAGTAACGGAGCCACTACCGAAGATATCAGTGGACTCAGCTCCGGAACATATTCAGTAACATTAACAGACAACCTGGGATGTTCCGCAATGGACCAGGTGACCATCACAGAACCTGATGCGCTTGTGCTGAATATGATGAACGACACTGTGAATTGCTTCGGTGACACAAGTGGCATTTTAACTGTAACCACTACTGGCGGGACACCACCTTACACTTACCTGTGGAGTACAGGCAATACCGAGGGTGCGGTTTCAGGCATACCAGCAGGTACATACGCCGTTACCGTTTCTGACAACAACGGATGTTTGGAGGCCATCACCGCGCAAGTCATCAACCCAACACCATTGGCCATATCACAGGTGTCCACACATATCCTGTGTAATGGGGCATCCTCAGGTTCGGTTGATGTGATCGCAACTGGTGGCACTCCTCCTTATTCATACATTTGGTCAGACGGCAGCACGGAACAGGATAACACAGGACTTTCCGCAGGAAGCTACGGGGTGACTGTCACCGATTCCAAGGGTTGTCTCGATACCCTGTGGATCACACTCTTTGAACCCACCAGGTTGACCGTTGGTATAGATTCAACCGATGTTTTGTGCAGCGGTGGAACAGACGGAACAGCCACCGTTAACGTCACTGGTGGCGTCATGCCTTACACCTATCTATGGAGTAACGGCACCACGAGTTCTCTGACATCCGGTTTGAATACCGGTAATCATTATGTTACAATCACAGATGCAAACGGTTGCCCGGATACAGCTGTGGTATTTATACCGGAACCGGATTCTCTGATACTTACTATAACCGGATTACCGGAAACATGCGGTCGCCTCGACGGCAGCGCTACCGCCATGGCCATTGGAGGAACACCCGGATATACCTTTACATGGAGTAACGGACAGACCGGATCCACGGCTACTGGCCTTTCAGCGGGGATATATTACGTAACATTATCTGACATGAACGGATGTCAGATGACGGATTCCCTGACACTCATTGACCTGGCTGGGCCAACTGTAGACTTAACGACCGGTCCCTCTTGTCTGGGAGATTCAACGTACCTATTGTACTCGGCAACAGGTTCTGTATCCAATTGCATGTGGAACCTCGGGGACAATAACACTGCCACAGCATGTGGTGATTTAACCCATCTCTATGCAGATACCGGTACCTACTCCATAACACTAACGGTTACAGATACCAATGGCTGCCAGGCAACCGCCATTGAAGAAGTTGTGATCATGGGAAGACCTGAGGTTATGATTACCTCGGATGTACTCGACGGTTGTGTACCGCTGACGGTTCAATTCAACCAACAATCTACCAATGATTCGATATACTTCTGGGATTTTGGAGATGGTAACACCTCGGATGAACCCAACCCGGTACATACCTATATCCTGCCTGGAACTTATATCGTGAATATGACCGCAACATCCCCCAACGGTTGTACGAACTATACTACCACTTCCTCAACCATTACAATTAATGCCTGGCCGTTGCCGGAAGCGGACTTTACCGCCAGCTCATGGGAACAATCCATATTCAGTCCGATCTTCTCCTTTGAAGATAAGTCAACCGACCCTTATTCCTGGTTATGGAACTTTGGAGATAATGATACTTCAGTGGTTCAGCATCCCTTTCACACGTATGAAGATACCGGTTGGTTTGACGTTACCCTGATCCTGACGAATGCACATGGTTGCATGGACACCATCACCCGGCCCATCCATATAAAAGGAGAATACACTTTTTATATTCCGAATGCCTACACACCTAATGGGGATGGCACGAACGAATTTTTCTTTCCGAAAATGATCAACGTATGTGAATGTGAGATGTACATCTTCGACCGTTGGGGCAATGAAATCTACGTAACCAATGATTGTACCGACAATAGCAACGGCTGGCCAGGTACCGCGAATGGCGGCACCAAGCCTGTCCAGGAGGATGTTTACGTTTGGTTGGTGATCACCCGGGATTGTTTCGGCACACCGCATCGACATATCGGGCATGTGACGGTGGTTAAGTAACCAGAAAATCGGTCAGTGCAGTCAGGAACTTTTCCGGTGCATCGGCATGAACCCAATGACCGGATTCCGGGATGGTGACTATGGATGCGGAAGGAAAGTGATGGATGATCTGTGCCTCATCATCCTCACTGATATAATCGGAATGCTCACCGCGTATAAATAGTACGGGGCCTTGATAAAAGGCCGCGTCATCCAATGCCTCTCCTACGTTCTCAATTTGTTCAACAATACCATCCAGGTTCATACGCCATGCCAACTTCTTTTCATCATCCCGGTAAAGATTCTTTAACAGAAACTGTCGGACCGATGGTTCACTGAGATAGGGTTGCATGCGTTGCTCTGCCTCTTGCCTGTTGGCACATGTTTCCGGTTGTACTGCTGTCAGGGCCTGTATCACCTTTTGATGATGGGGCGCATAGTAACGGGGGGCGATATCCACCACCACCAGCTTATCAATGGCCAGGGCATGGTTGGTTGCCAGGGTCATGGCGACCTTACCGCCCAGCGAATGACCAACGAGTGCCACCGACTCCAGGTCCTGTGCATGCATATATGCCAGGACATCATCTGCCATGACCTGATAGTTAAATTCATCGGCATGAGGGGACCGGCCGTGGTTGCGTAAATCCAGAAGATGTACTTCAAACCGGTCACTCAGCAACCGGGCAACCGTCTGCCAGTTATCTGAAAATCCGAAAAGGCCATGTAGAATGATCAGTGGACTTCCTGAGCCGGATACATAACTCTGTAGCTTCATGCACCCTTGGTCTGAGCGGGTTGCATTGCCGCATCTGACCCCTCACGTAAAGCGGACAGGTAATACTGTATTGTTTTCTCAAGCCCGAAGTATAATGCATCGGAGATGAGCGCATGGCCAATAGATACTTCAAGTAGACCGGGGATTTTTGATGTGAAATAAGCCAGGTTCACAAGATTGAGGTCGTGTCCGGCGTTCAGACCGAGGTGAACTTCCGCCGCAGCCTGTGCCGCCATTACGTATGGCTTAATTGCATTCTCCCGGTCTGCATTGTATCCTGCGGCATAGGCTTCAGTATATAATTCTACCCGATCGGTACCGGTGGATGCAGCCTCCCTGATCATTTCAGCATTGGGATCCATAAACAATGATGTGCGGATATTCTTTTCCTTAAATGTTCCGATCACTTCTTCAAGTAATGATTTATTTTCTGTAACATTCCATCCTGCATTCGAGGTGATTACATCTGGCGCATCCGGCACCAATGTCACCTGAGCGGGACAAACGTCAAGCACCAGTTTAATAAAATCCGCAGAAGGATAACCTTCAATGTTGAATTCTGTAGTCAGGACATTTTTCAGATCATGAACATCCTGATACCGGATATGTCTTTCGTCAGGTCTGGGATGTACGGTAATGCCCATAGCTCCGAACTTCTCACAATCCGATGCAACCTTTAACACATCTGGAATATTTCCTCCCCTGGCATTACGCAAGGTGGCTACCTTATTAATATTTACACTTAATTTCACCATTGTTTCTCGCTTATCCTTAAGGGTATTTGCCCTACCCAAAGCTAAAAAATTTAGTAAGTTTGTGTATCATAAACAGGAGAGGAATATGCTTGCCAGAGACCTGATCACCGATGACATACCGCCACTGAAAACCTCCGATACCGGAATCAAGGCCTTGAACTGGATGGACGAATTCAAGGTCCCACATCTGCCGATCGTAAACCAGGCTGATTTCCTGGGTCTTGTTTCAGAAGCTGACATTCTTGACATGAATGCTCCGGAAGAACCGTTGGGCAACCATAAACTTTCCCTTATCCGTCCTTACGTAACAGATAACGTACACTTTTATGAAGTGATTAAGGTGATCTCCGAACTAAAGATCAGTCTGATACCGGTACTGGATGATAAAAACCGCTATCTCGGGAGCATCACCATAGAGCATCTGATTCAGAAACTTTCCGCCATGGCATCAATAAAGGAACCTGGCGGAATTGTTGTTCTTGAGTTAAATCAAAATGACTACTCACTTGCGGCCATAGCACAGATCATCGAAGGTGATGACACTAAGATTCTCAGTTCCTATATTACTTCTCAACCCAATTCAACAAAGATTGAATTGACCCTCAAATTAAATCGTACGGATATCACCCGTATTCTGGCAGCATTCGATCGCTATGATTATACAATCAAAGCATCGTTTCATGAGAACGAATTCAATGATTCACTGAGAGACAGGTACGACCAATTAATGAACTACTTAAACATCTGACCACGTTGACGCGGCCCAGGTTCATTCCATTATTGGTTTGCCTTTTTTGTTTTCATCTGTCCATTTTCTCACAACAGTTAACACAATCTGCTGCATACCTGGTTATCAGCGAAGTGAAGCTGGAAGGCAATAAAGTAACAAAAGCGCAAATTCTTCTTCGCGAACTTGCATTTTCAGAGGGAGACACCATTCTGACCACTGAGTGGGAGGTAATAAAAAATACCAGTCGCAACAACTTGCTGAATACCTCTCTTTTTAACTATGTTACGATTGACACTTCTATGCTGACAAACATAAACATGCGCGTCATCATTAAAGTGGAGGAACGATGGTATACCTGGCCCATGCCCATTTTTGAATTGGCCGACCGCAACTTTAATGTTTGGTGGAAATCAAAGGACCTATCACGCACACATTATGGATTTTATCTTGTAAGGGATAACTTTCGGGGAAGAAAGGAAAGCCTTAGCATACGACTCAGGCTCGGCTATAGCCAGCAATTCAGCATTTCCTATGCCATACCATATCTGAACCGCAAGCAAAAAAGCGGTTTGCGATTTGCCTATTCATACACGCGAAGCCGGGAGGTGAATGTGACAAGCATGAATAATGAACAAGTCTTTTTCAAAGATGACACCGGTTATCCTCGAAAGCACACATCGACGGATATTGTATACAGTTTGCGAAAAGGATTTTACAACCAACACGCCTGGATGCTGCGGTTTAACACCTATGACATTTCAGACACCCTCGCCGCCTTAAATGAGCATTACCTGGGCGAAGGAAACAAACACCTGTCGTTTTTTACAGCAACCTATCTATTCAAACATGACCGAAGAAACTTCAAACCCTATCCATTGGCCGGATATTATATAGACTTCGAGATTGTGAAGCATGGCCTGGGCTTTTTCACCAACCATACAACGGATGTTCTGTATGCCACTGGAACCGTCAAATGGTTCAAGACCCTTGCCCCACGATGGTACACAGGCGCGAGTTTTGGCGCCAAGCTATCGTCTGCCAAAAGACAGCCTTATGCACTGCAACGTGGACTGGGTTATGGAAATGCCTATGTGCGATCTTATGAACTAAAAGTGGTGGACGGACAGAATTTCTGGCTTGCACGGGCCAATATCAAATTTGCACTGGTTCGACCCATGATCAAGAAATTTGCATTTATCCCGGCTGAGAAATTTAACAAGATCTCCTTTGCATCCTATCTTAATGTGTTTATGGATGCCGGTTACCTCATGGACAAGCCGGACTATTACCCGAACCCTCTGCAAAACACCATACTTACCGGACTTGGACTAGGATTGGATTTGGTTACCTATTACGACAAGGTTATGAGATTGGAATACGCAGTCAGTCGATTTGGAGAAGCCGGCTTTTTTGTTCACTTTACTGCTCCTATATGAACAAGGATATTAAACGTGTTGGCCTTTACGGGGTGAAGATACATCCTGAATCCGAGCCATTTGTGAAGGTGCTGATCACTATTTTGGAAAGCAAAGGGGTTGAACTTTTGGTCTTTGAATCAATCTATAATGACCTGGCCTCCAAAAAACTACTGAACACAGAACCGAGTCGTTTCTCAACTTATGAAGACCTGAAAGGAAATATTGACATCTTGTTCAGTCTTGGCGGTGACGGTACAATGCTGGAAAGCATCATGTTAATCAGAGATTCCGGAATTCCTGTGATGGGTATCAATACCGGGCGACTCGGCTTTTTATCCAGCATTGCCAAAGAAGAGATCGAATGGGCCCTGAATGAACTTTTTGCAGGGCATTATTTCCTTGCTAAACGATCCCTGTTGAGAATGGAGACCGAAGAAGCCCTTTTCGGGAACCTGAATTTTGCAATGAATGAATTGACATTGCATAAAAAAGACACCTCTTCGATGATCTCCATCCACACATGGATAGATGATGAATTTCTGAATACATTCTGGGCAGACGGTTTAATTATAGCAACCCCGACAGGATCCACCGGTTATTCATTGAGTTGCGGTGGACCAATCGTTCATCCCACAACTGGTAATTTTGTGATCACTCCCATTGCACCGCACAACCTCACCGTCAGACCCATGATCATTTCTGACCAATCGGTCATACGATTGAAGGTAGAGGGAAGAAGCGATTCATTCCTGGCCACATTGGACTCCAGATCCATCACTATTGACAGTAGCCTGGAAATGATCGTCAGAAAGGAATCCTTTTATGTGCCTTTTGTAAGACTGACGGGGCAAAGCTTCCTGACAACTTTACGCAATAAACTCATGTGGGGAATGGATAAAAGAAACTAAGGAGCCATACGTACGTACTATGCCGGAAGCAGGCGATCCTGCAACGGATAAAAGTGAAATAAAAGAATTATATTTGCTGTCCTTTAACTACTTAGCCAAATTTACGGACATGAAGAAAGCTGTTTTGGTGCTTTTTGTGCTCATCATCCCTATGATTGGTATTGGTCAACGTTGGAAACGATATAGGTATGAGGCTGTAGGGGGTGTGGGTATTTCCAATTTCTTGGGAGAACTAGGGGGAGCTAACCAAATCGGAACAAATTACTTCAGAGATCTTGAATTATCCGCAACAAGGCATGCTTTGATGGTTGGCCTGCGATACAAGCTTAATTTGTATAGTGCACTCAGAACCACTTTTACCTATGGTATGGTTTCAGGCAATGACAATCTGACAACCGAAGCAACCCGCGCAAATCGTAATCTTCATTTCAAAGCACCTATTTATGAATTCTCAACACAATTTGAGGCTTCATGGATGAAAGACAAAACGGGACACAGATACCGCCTGAGAGGAGTAAGAGGACAGAAGGGATTTGAGCTTTATTATTATGGATTTGTAGGTATTGGGGCGTTTTATTACAACCCAAAGGCCAAATGGTCAGGTGATGGTAAATGGTATGCCTTGCAGCCACTAGGCACTGAAGGCCAAGGTCTTGATCCGGCAAGAGACAAATATTCACGGTTTTCCGTTGCCATTCCAATAGGATTTGGTGCTCGCCACTCCATGGGGAGGAATGCAGCTATTGGCATAGAACTTGGCATCCGCAAGACATTTACCGATTACATCGACGATGTGAGCACTACCTATTACAGCTCATCAGCGATTTCAAGTAATGCAGGCAACGAATTAGCAGGTGATCTTGCCGACCCGTCCAACGGCGACAACCCGACCTGGACGGCACCCGGACAACAGCGTGGTGACCCAACTGACAAGGATTCTTATATGTTCGCCCTCATTTCATTCAATTATAAACTCAGAACAACCCGTGGCAATAAGCCAAAGTTCTGATACGTTATTGCCTGGCGCTTATCTATGAAAGCTTTTGCCATATATACCACACTTTTTATGGCAGCGATGACTTGTTGTGATCAGCTGACGGCCCAAACTGTGGTCAAAAACAAGAATTCCGAACTGGGCTTGTTTTTAGGAGGAAGTTATTATTTAGGCGACATCAATCCCGGCGCCCACTTCAAAATGACCAGTCCCGCTTTAGGACTGCTTTTCCGACGAAATTTCAATCCACACTTTGCATTCCGATTCAATGCACTATACGGTCGGTTACAAGGTGATGATGCCAACTCATCAGATGACAATCAAAAAGAACGGAACCTTTCTTTCCGATCTTCTATTCTGGAATTCTCGGGACAATTGGAGTTTAATTTTTTTCCTTACGAAATTGGCAAACAGAATCAATCCTTTACCCCTTACGTTTTTGTTGGACTTGGAGCCCTGAAACACAACCCCAAAGCTGAGTTGGATGGTACCTGGTACGAATTACAACCTCTAGGCACAGAAGGACAGGAAACGATCGCCTACTCAGAACGAAATCGCTATAAACTGCTACAATTATCTCTGCCCTTCGGCCTCGGTATCAAATGGAATCTTACACCTCGCATTGGCATGGCCCTGGAATGGGGAATGCGGAAGACCTTCACCGACTACCTGGACGATGTTAGTATGACTTATGCCGATCCGTTAGTTCTTAACGCCGAAAACGGATCAAATTCAGCCACACTGGCAAACCGGAGTTTGTCGGGCGAAGACAAAACAGGAAGACAACGAGGTAATTCCAATAACAAAGATTGGTATAACTTTACCGGAATAATGATAAACTTTAAGATCGGTGGCGCCAAGGAAGTTTGTCCTGCCTACCGGGATTTGTAAGATTTTAATACTGCGGTGCACAACGGTCCCTGCGGGGACCTTTTTTCATATATGAGCCTGATTGAGCAAATACATAATGATAATCTACCGGAGCATGTCGCCATCATTATGGATGGTAACGGAAGATGGGCTAAAAGTAAAGGGAAGAACCGTATTTTCGGTCACAAGAACGGTGTACTAGCGGTAAGAGATACTGTTGAATGTGCCGCAGAAATAGGCATTAAGTATCTCACCTTGTATGCATTCAGTACAGAAAACTGGAACCGACCCAAGCTAGAGATCAATGCGCTGATGCAGTTGTTGGTGCAAACGATCCACAAAGAAACCAAAACACTGACCAAGAACGATATCCGGTTGCAAGCTATTGGGGATATTGAGGGCCTTCCTGCCAGTTGTCGAAAGGAATTACACGAGGCCATCGAGAAAACCAAAGAAGGCCAACGGATGACATTGGTGCTGGCACTTAGCTACAGTGCCCGATGGGAAATAGTACGTGCTGCGACAAAATTGGCAGAAGAATTCAAAAACAACAGCAAATCCATCAGTGACATCACTGCCAACGATTTTGAAAAGTACCTTTGCACCAAAGATATACCGGACCCCGAATTGCTCATCCGAACCAGCGGAGAACATCGCATAAGTAACTTTTTGCTATGGCAAATCGCCTATTCAGAGTTGTATTTTACGGATGTGATGTGGCCTGATTTCAGGCGACAGCATTTTTGCGAAGCCATACTGGATTACCAATCCAGAGAAAGAAGGTTTGGTATGACCAGTGAACAATTATCCACCTGATCTATGTTAAGACCCACCATTATAAGTATCCTCTCCATTGCCTTTTTCTTTCAGTCGTTTGCCCAACAACCCCTGCATTCGGTTGATATTGATTACAGCAACCCCAAAGAATATCAAATTGCAGGTATCCGTATTGTTGGCGTTCAGTTCCTAGATAGCCGAATGCTTTTGCTACTTTCCGGACTGAGTGAAGGTGATCGCATTCAGGTACCTGGAGAAGCTATCAATAAAGCTATTAAGAACCTATGGGCCCAGGGCTTGTTCGAGGACGTAAAAGTTCAGGCAACACGCACAATGGGTGATAAGATCTGGCTGGACATAGTACTCAAGGAAAGACCTCGTTTGTCTTACTACAATTTCGAAGGCATTTCCCGATCCGAAGCAAATAATTTAAGGGAAAAACTAAATATCACGAGTGGTGACATGGTTAATGAGAACCTTTTGATCACTTCTCAAAATAAGATCAAAAACCACTTTATCAAGAAGGGCTACTATTTCGTATCCACGGAGGTTGTTCAACAGAAAGACACAACACAGAACAGCGGCATTGCTCTGACATTTGTGATCAGGAAAAAGAGAAAAGTAAAAGTGAACAGCATTACTTTCAAAGGCAATGAGGCACTCTCCGACCAAAAACTTAAAAAAGCCATGAAAGAGGTGAAAGAAAAGAACCTCTTCCATGTTTTCAAAGTATCTAAGTTCAATGATGGGGACTATGAAGCCGACAAGAAACTCATCATCGACAAATACCTTGAATCTGGCCTAAGGGATGCAAGGATCGTATCCGATACGATGTATGCCCACGATGAGAAGACGGTTAATATTGAAATCGAGATCAACGAGGGTAACAAGTACTATTTCAGGCACATAACATGGCTTGGAAACACCAAGTATACCACCAAACAACTGAATGACATTCTGAATATCCAACGGGGTGATGTTTACAACGAAGCCAAACTGGAAAAACAATTATATATGAATCCTACCGGAAAGGATCTGAGTTCGCTTTATCTGGACAACGGTTACCTCTTCTTCCAGGTGAATCCGGTAGAGAAACTGGTGGAAAACGATTCCATTGACATTGAACTTCAGATTTATGAAGGTAAACAGGCCCGCATCAGCAAAGTGCTGGTTTCCGGTAATACAAAAACGAATGATCAGGTAATACTCAGGGAGATCCGGACCAAACCCGGAGAGTTGTTCAGTAGGTCCGACATCATTCGTTCACAAAGAGAACTGTCTCAGCTCGGCTACTTTGATCCTGAAGCTTTTGATGTCGTCACTACGCCCCACCCAGAAAGCAGCACCGTGGATATTGAATACGTGGTGGCTGAGCGTCCTTCGGATCAGGTAGAATTATCCGGTGGATGGGGCGGAGGCATTGTGGTTGGAACATTGGGGCTCGTTTTCAGTAATTTCTCAGCCAAGAATATGTTTAAAAAGGGTGCGTGGCGACCGCTTCCGGCAGGTGATGGTCAACGCCTGTCTTTGCGTGCAACATCAAATGGCCCCAGTTTTCAATCTTACAATATGTCCTTTACCGAACCCTGGTTGGGCGGAAAAAAACCCAATTCACTAAATGTCAGTGTTTTTCACACGGTTCGATCCTATGGATACAGTAAAGAAGACCCCAACCGCGAGACGTTGAAGTTAACCGGAGGTTCTGCAGGCATCGGCTGGCGCCTGAAATGGCCTGATGACTTCTTCAGTTTTTACGCACAAGGCAGTTATCAGGTATATAGTCTGAAGAATTTCACCTCCGGCGATTTCATTTTCACAGATGGAAGATCTAACAATCTGAGTGGGACCTTTACCCTTTCCAGGAATGACATTGACGCGCCGATCTTTCCGAAGAAAGGCTCAAAGTTTTCTTTCTCTTCTCAATTGACGTTACCGTACTCCCGCTGGTTTAGTGATAAGGATTATTCTACGCTGCCTGACGCAGAAAAATACAAGTGGATCGAATTCCACAAATGGAAAGTACATGCAGCATGGTATGCACCTCTGGACCATTATCCCAAGACCAAGTTTGTCCTGGCAACGCGGGTTGGTTTCGGCTTTCTCGGATACTACAATCCTGGCATAGGTACATCACCATTTGAAAGGTTCTATATGGGTGGTGACGGTTTGTCCGGTTTTAACCTGGATGGGCGAGAATTGATCTCCATGAGGGGCTATGGCAATAATGTGTTATCACCTGCCAATGGTGCTTCTTATGCTGCAAAATACACAATGGAATTGCGCTTCGCCCTTTCCACCAACCCGAGTGCAACCATTTATACCCACCTTTTTGCAGAAGCCGGGAACTCCTGGTCTACTAAAGAGCAATTTGATCCGTTCCGCCTTAAGCGGTCGGTGGGCGTGGGTCTGCGACTATTCCTACCAATGTTCGGACTGTTAGGCGTGGATTATGGCATTCCTATGGACAAGGTGGAAGGTCGTCCGGTTTACGAAGAACGTTTCCAATTCACAATTGGACAGTTCTTTAACTCATGGAACAGCGATTAAACAAGCGTTGAGAAATTGTTTGGAACAATGATTGTATTGTCACATCAGAATATTAAACCGCATAAACCAAATCATCATTACTCTGGAGGAATTATCATGAAAAGAAAACTCACCTTCCTGGTTGCTATCATGGCGCTGTCCTTGTCAACCATGGCCCAGAAATTTTGTTTCGTAGACACAAAGTACATCCTGGAAAATATACCTGAATACAAGGCGGCTCAGGAAGAATTGGACAAGATATCCGTAGAATGGCAAAAGGAAATCGAAGAAAAATTCGCTGCCGTTGACAGGATGTATAAGGATTATCAGAAGGAGGAGATACTTTTGACTGAAGAAATGAAGAACAAAAGGCAGGCTGAGATTATTGCAAAGGAAAAGGAAGCCAAAGAGTTACAAAAAAAACGTTTCGGTTTTGA
>JAGQZQ010000064.1 GCA_020435415.1 Flavobacteriales bacterium | reverse complement strand
ATGACATGGATGAGCTTTATGAAGATGCCGCGGAATTGCTTGCAGCTTTGGAAACCGGGCCGGTGCATTTCGGCGGACTCAGCATGGGCGGCTTCATTGGGATGCGCCTTGCAGCCCGGAAACCCGAAATGATCCGATCGCTGATACTGATGGAAACATCTGCACTTGATGAACCTAACCGGGTAAAATATACGATCCTGAATACCCTGGTCCGGTTATTCGGTATCAAGGTAGCAGTGAAGCCGGTAATGAAGATCATGTTCGGACAAACGTTTCTGAACGACCCCCAGCGCATTGAGGAAGTAAAGGAATGGACCGCCGAACTCACGAAAAACAAACGCACCATTGTTCGTGCAGTGGATGGTGTGGTTTACCGCAAGGGTGTTGAAGACGAACTTATAAACATCAAGTGCCCCACACTGATCATGGTTGGCCTGGAAGATATCGCAACCACCGTGGACCGGGCGGAATATCTGCATACCCATATTGCCGGTTCACAGTTGATCAAAATTCCCCATGCCGGGCACACCGCATCCATCGAAGAAGCCGATGCATACAATGAGGCCATGGCTTCCTTTCTTCATTCGTTAAAGAAAAGCACACGGTCATTGGCTGAAACCGACCGTTGACAAAATCGTCGGCCATATTCTTCATTCTCTTATGGAAATTTGAGTGCCCGGATCCCTTTAAAGAACAAACAACATCCGCATCTCAATAATAACAAAAACCAAAAGATGATGAAAACAACAGCATTAATAGCGTTTGCGGCCATGCTCTCTTTTGCTTCCTGCAGGAAATGCGACGAGAACCTGGTGTCCGGTTATATAAGAGATGCCGGGCCGGTCGCAGCCGATGGTTGCGGATGGCTGATCGAAGTCGGCTCACAAACATTTCACCCCACCAACCTCGATACAAAGTATGAAGTGGACGGGCTGAAAGTTAAACTAAGATACTCAAGTGTATCGGGACAGTTCTCATGTGGGTTGGCCCCTAACCATTATGACCAGATACAGATCGATTACATCAGAAAGAAATAATGCCCGGGCCGTAAAGCGGGGTGCTTCTCTCTTCATGCTCACTTCGGAGAAGCACTCCGCCAGGCCATCCCGAATCCTCTCTCCTATCTCCAGATTGATTTTCTAAAATTATTTACCTTGCACATCAGGCTTGGGATATCCGAACCCCGGGCCGGAGGTAGAAATCAAAGCGATGATGAAAATATACGACCCGCACCCTCCTGCGGCCAGTCATGTCGTGGATATTTTGCAAGTCCTGAAGTTTCAACCTCCGAAAAGTCAAACCTCCATTGTTCAACCTCTGTATTTAAAACCATGAAGGTCAAGACACGCCATACCTGGAAAAATTCCGTCAAACATCTTGTTGCCCAACCGCTGAAGTATTTTCTACCGGAGACCCTGGATGACCTCGTGCAAATTATTCAGGAGGCAGAATCCAACGGCTTTAAAGTTCGTGCGGTAGGCTCAGGGCATTCTTTCTCCGATGTGGCCATCACCAGCGATTACATGATCAGTACCCATGAGCTCAAAGGTTTCCTGCCTGTTGATCATGAAATCCTGAAAGATACTGCCCGTAACCTGAACCTGGTAAAGGTACTGGCCGGAACTTCCGTTGAAGAATTCAACCTGGCCCTGGATGGGGTTGACAAAGCCATCATCAACATGGGCGGCATAGATCACCAGACCATTGCAGGCGCCGTCTCCACCGGAACACATGGCTCCGGCATTACCCTCCCGGCCCTCCCCGGCATGATCAAAGCGGTGACCATGGTGGTGACCGGCGGTGAAATACATCGCATTGAACCTACAGACGGAATCACTGACCCTGCCAAATACAATGCCCCGAAAATTAAACTGATCCAGGATGATGACATCTTTTATAGCATCGTGGTCGGACTGGGGGCCATGGGCGTAGTGTATTCCTATACGGTGGAAGTACGTAACATGTACTGGATCCGGGAAGAACGTGTATTGTCCGATTGGCAAACGTTGAAAAAACAGATCCTGGATGGCACCATTCATAACGGCAACGATGGCAAACCGCTGCGTGCAGTAATGGTGCGTATCAATCCGTACAAAGTGAAGAAAAATACCGACCGTACCGTTCTGCTGATCCGTCACACGGAAATCTCCGACGAGCCACGCGGACGAAGTCTCACGGAAGCCACCCGTCCGATATTCTTCAGTGTTATCGGTGCCATTCCCGGCACACCGGCACTTGCGACAGCCTGGCTTCAACTATTTCCCAAAAAGATTCCCGACAGCGTGGAAAGCGGCATGCGCTCCATGGCAGACAAGGCCTATGTAAACCGCGCGCACCGCGTCTTGTTCCTTGGGCAGGTCAGGGCCAAGGAACATGGTATGGATTCAGAGTTCGCCTACGATGCACATCAGCCGCAAAAGATCGTGGATGTTATCGAAGCCATGTTCGACAAGGCGGATAAAATTGCAAAAACCAGCAACCTTTACCACACCTCACAAATCGGCTTGCGATGGGTCAAGGCCTCGAATCACTACTTATGCCCGGATTACGGAATGGATGTCTGTTACATTGACACCCCCAACCACGCCCGGACAAAAGGGTCATTCGAGATTCTTGAACACTACCAGGATGTGCAATTCGCTATGGGCGGAAAACCCCATTGGGGAAAGTTACATAACCGCATCACATCCGGATATATCAATGCTGTCCATTCCTGGTATCCCAAACTGGAAACGTGGAAGAAGGTGTTCAGACAATACAACCCCAAGGGAACTTTCCGGAATAACTTCACCGACAGATTGAAGCTGGATCAACAGGACAATGTTTAAAGGGCCTGCCGGATCCGTTCCGTCAGGTCATTCATTGATGTGATGTTATTCAGGGTATCCGACGAGACCACCACATGAACTTCATCATGATGATCCCTACCCAGAATAACCGGGAATTCGCCTTCATAAGAGATACCGGCAGCCCTGACTTCATCTTTATAAAGGAATTTTTTTTCAACCGGTAGTTCCGCCAGAAATGATTTCCACGTCCCGTGCATTCCAGCTACCCCATGGGTGACTTTGCATAGGGTGCAAGGATAGGTGGAAGGTGAAAATGCCTTAAGGGCGATATCCGCCAGGCGATCAAAAAAGCCTGAGTCCGCATTGTAGATAAAAATGAGTTCCCGAATTCCACGGTCGCCAGTTTGAACCATCCAATCAATGTCAGGGCAAATGTTTCAGAATATCCGATACGGTTGATCGTTCGTGATAGTCCGGATCAAAATGCCGCCAAACGATAACACCTTCCTTATTGATAATATAGGTTGCCGGCACCGGCAGATATCCGCGGAGTTTCGACCGGAAGGTCACATCGTATGCCTCCTCAATATGATAGTCTTCATCATGCAAAAGGGTAAATGTGGCCCCGGTCTTTTCCTTCATCACACCCGCCTTTTCCTGGGGCTCGGGAGATATGGCAATCACCCTGGCACCCTTTCCGGTAATCATTTCCAGACTATCCTGAAGGTTACTCAGATGCCGGTTGCAATACGGGCACCATTGTCCCCGGTAAAAGATCATGACAATGGGACCATCCTTTAATGCCTCGCTGAGAACAAATGTGCTGTCGTTGGTATCTTTTGCGCTAAAGTCAGGTGCCCTGGCATTAACCTGCAACCCCTTCGCCTCATCCGCCGGTCGGTCTGTCTGTGCAAAGGAGGCATGAATACCCATCATGAATAATGCGGCAAAAAACAGAAACCTCTTTGGTAATTTCCTTTTCATTTTTTCAGGCTGTTTGTCCACCACAACTTGACCCCAGGCCTGCGGTGCATCCGTAGCAGTGCTGACCTACCACTATTTCTCTTTGTGCCAATGCCTCAAAATCAACATTGGATATATGGGTATGCTTTCCGTTCACGGTCATATCCAGCATCTGGTTAAAATCACAATCATAAACCGTTCCATCCCAACCAATGGAGATGGTGTTACGGCACATCACCGCCTTTGCCGCATCCGGATTGAACGCATCGATCAGCTTTTGCATATAAGCCTCATAATTCCCGCTTACAATAAGGTAATCTAAAAAGCGACTGATAGGCATATTGGTGATCACATAGAGGTCGTTGAAAACGATATCGAAATGGCTCTTCAACTCACGTTTATAATCGGCCTCTAAAGCCTTTTGCGGTCCGGGCAGGATGGCGCCTGTCGGATTGTATACCAGGTGAAGTTTGAGTTGGCTGTCGGGTTGTCCGTAGCCAACCGCATTAAGCATTTGCATGGCTTTTACCGACTTATCAAAGGCACCCTCTCCGCGTTGGCGATCGGTGCGCAGTGCGGCATAATGCGGCAATGACGCAACGATCTCCACCCCATGTTTGGCGAAGAATTCCGGAAGGTCATGAAACTTTTTATTGGCAAGAAGGATGGTCAGATTGCACCGGTTCATCACATGCTTACCGCGTTTCCGGAGTTCTTCCACGAACCACCGGAAGTGCGGATTCAGCTCGGGGGCTCCACCGGTGATATCCACCATCGGAATGTCATGGTGCGACAGCACATCCAGGCATTGCTGCATGGTTTCCCTGGTCATGATCTCTTTGCGATCCGGCCCGGCATCGACGTGACAGTGCTTGCAGGTCTGGTTGCACATCTTCCCCACATTCACCTGAAATATTTCTATGGGTCCGCTTTTAAGAGGTCCTATGCCGGAAGACTCCAGTTTGCGTGAGAACTTTTCCAGTTCCCCTTTGTTGAGCAGTTGCTTTTGATTCAGGGTATCCGCCAACACATGTCCTTCTGATTTAAGCGAGGTCGTACTCACATCATCAGCTTTTTCGCATGATTCATCATCTGCACGCCGTGCACCAAAGAAGCGCCACCCCTGATCGCTGCAGCCACGTGAACCGCTTCCATCATCTGTTCTTCCGTACAGCCCTTTTCCAGGGTATCGGTGGCGTACGAATCGATACAATACGGACACTGTATGGCATGGGAAACGGCCAGCGCAATCAGGGATTTTTCCCTTGCGGTGAGGGCGCCTTCTTTAAAAACTTCGCCATAGTAATCAAAAAATTTATCCGCCAGCTCCTTCTGAAATTCTCCGATCTTGCCGAACTTTTTTAAATCTTCGGGATTGTAATAAGTTTCCATATTCGAACTTTGTTTTTATGAATTGAGTGATTTTTTTTCAGACGAAAGTACTGAGGGGCCGTATCTATTCTTCCTCCAATCTCAATTGCGACAGCAAATGCTTCTTCTCATCATCAGAAAGTTTTTCTGACGGCTGTTCACCTTCCGGTTTACGCAACAAATTTCCCAACAGCATATCCAAACGGTCGCTCTGGATTTTGTATGCCCTGCAGAATTTGCATATGATGGTGTGCATCCGCAGTTGAATTTTCTCCAGGGTGGTCAATCCCATTTCCTTCCGCTTCTCCATCAGTCCGGTCGCAGTCTTACACGGAACAAACAATATCGGTTTCCGATCTCTCATGGGCATCAGGAATTAAACCAGTTTTTTTCCAGACACACCCTGAGCTGTACTTTGGCCCGGTGGATGAGCTGCCAGTAATTGGTCGTTGACAGGTCCAGTTCCTGACAGATCTCGCTGCCTTTTTTTTCGAGCATATATTTAAGGTGAATGGCGGAAGCAGAGGTAGCGGGCAGTGCATCCAGGCATTTTTTGAGGACTTCCCTGAAGGCATCATCGTCCAGAAGGTGTATTTCCGCGTGTCCCAGCCCCGACTCATTATACTCCGGGCGCCAGTGTCCGACCTCATTAAAGCACAGGTCCATGATATCCTTTCCCTCTCCTTGCGCATCAAGTCCGGAAGCATTGATCTCGGCCTGCCGGAAACGTTTGCGATGATAATCAGTGATCTTATGATTGAGTATGGAGAACAGCCAGGTACGCACTTTGCTCTCCCCTTTAAAGCCGGAGTATGATTTCAACGCTGCGAGAAAAGTTTCCTGCACCAGATCCCGGGCAGATTCCCGGTCACCGGTTTTATGACGGGCCCAACTGAACAGGTCATCTGCATAATCGCGTACCCATTCGGCAGCGTGTCCCTCCATGCTTTCGGTCTCCTTGTTGGTCATGCGTTATTGGTGATCAACCAAAGTTACGCTTTCTGACCGGAAAGAGGTGATAGGTTCTGTGTATCCCTGGACACACCTCCTGCAATCAATCGCTTAGGCATTTGAAAAAATCATGGGATACGATAAACGCTTGATCAACTCCTGCCCATCTTTAGATTACGGGTTACACAGCCATGCCTGACAACTGTGAACTCATAGCTATTTCAAATACGAAAAAACCCGTAAACGGTTCATTTTCTCCATAAACTTTTCTGAAGGGAATGAAGGAATAGCATCGAATCTTACGGCTCATATCAATTGTCCTTATCTGTATCCGGATGGGATATATACATTTGAACATCAATACGGAGGAATGGCAGGTTACACGAGAACACACCCGTGAATGGTTGTGGCTTGCGTTGGTTTCCGTATTTGCATCACTCATTTGGTAACGCTTTAAGACACAATCTATGTCAAACCAACGCTCACACGGACACTATAACCCAAGGTCCGTTGTTTACCTGCTTATAACGGCTGTCATTTTCACAGCCTGTGAACCGGCTCCAAAAGATAACACCGAACATTCGCCCGGACCGGTCATGGAGGAAGCAACGGCCGTTCAAAGTTTTCCCGAACCTGATCCCGCCGCTTTCCAGTCTACCAGCAACTTCGTATTTCACCAGATCTCCTGGCAATACTTTCTTTGGCTCACGTCCGAGGTTTCACCCGGCAAGGCCCGCTTTGAAACACTGTTCTCAGATGCGGCCATTGACCCGGATCATGCAAATGATACAACCCATGTACTTGGTGGCGTGCAGCAGGCAAACTCCGAAGGTATACTTGTAGATACCAACGGACGTGCGATTTACACCACCATGATGATCAATGATGTATACCAGGATTTTGTGATCAAAAACAAGTTATATGACCCTGCAGCCCTGCAGGCATTCCCAGCAGATACCTCATTCCCTGTCGGTGCACTTTCACTGAAAGCGGCGTGGAAGATCGTTCAACCCGGGGAAGATGTCAGCGGCTTCTACACGACCAAGGCACCGGTGCAACTTCTCAGCACCGTCAACGGCGCAGTGGTCATCCCGGATGATCCGAAGATCGCAGAGAATATTGAAGTAGCGCTTGTAGGCTTTCACATCGCCATTGTTGTCAACGGTCACCCGGAAGCCATCTGGGCTACCTTCGAGCATAAAGACAATGTACCTTATGTCGCCGAAGGTCAGGTACCGGACAAGTCTGTCTCGGAAGCTAACTTCACCTTTTATAAAAAGAACACGAAGATGTCGGACTGCAACATCAACAACAACCCGGTACTTAGTTTGAACGAGGCCACGCAGGTGATATCACCGGTCAACAATGCTGTCCGACAATTCCGCCTTGGCGCCGGCAGCAGCGCTAACCAAAACAACATCGACATCCTGAATGCGCAGATGCACGCCATGCTGGCTCCGACGTCGGTGTGGAGAAATTACTTCGAGGTGGGCGCCATCTGGTTCGTCGAAACGGATGCGTTGAAACCGGACTGGAACCCGAATTCCGGTGCGGCCCTCACCACCGGCTCTACCAAGCTGTCTAATTCCGTTATTGAAACGTTCACACAAAACGTTGTTTCACAGAACAATTGTTTCAGCTGCCACAACAGCATGGCGGTAACCGAGGTTTCTGAAGGCATGAAGCCCCTGGCCGGAAAGAATGTTTCCACCAGCCATATCCTTCTGAAAAACTACCTCGACGGAAAAGCCGTGAAGAGATAAACAACGAAAGCATTTCATCACATCTAACAGAACAACCATGAGCACATCAAGCAACCTACGTATTCATCCAGCCATCGGCATGGCCAGGGTGGGCAACAGTACAGAATTCTATCTTGGCCCTGAAACCATGGCTGCATATCCGGGTGAAGGCGCATTAACCGGTGGTCTTCCCATCAAGCCGGGTACGGAATCAACAACCATCACCAGCAACGATATCCGCGATGCAGAGGGCAAACTCAAACGCCAGGCCGCACGATTTAAGATTTACCAGTATGAAGATGGTGATACCTATTCCTATCCGTCACAAAAAAGTTCCGAAGTAACGATCGGCTCTGTGGTAGATGGGAAGACCGTCGCAGATATCATATGGACGGTACATCTCGCCAACAAAAAAGCCAACTGCTGGGAAATAGATGAGGACAACAACACGGGCATCGTGCAATACGAAAAAGGACAAACGCCACCGTTGCGTAACCCGTCCTTCCCGCCATCACCGGACCCCTCTGCCCCGCAACGACTGAAAAACCTGATCGTAGATGCCGGTCCACGTTCTATCCGTGGCACACAAGGAACCAAGATTCCGAGTTACTTCAACAGCCAATCCGGCAAGGTCGTTGCCCAACCGGACTACCCGGTTTCGTTTCCGGCAAGCAATGGAAGCACTAAGGACTATTCTGCCTCAAGCCAGCCCATCGACAACTTAGGCGAAATTCAAACCGAACCCAACGGACGCCTTCTGGTCCTGGGTGGCTTTGGAAAAGCATGTGGTTTTGACAACCAGGGTAACCCCGACCCGAATGCGGTATTGGGCAAGGATGTTGACAACGACAACTGGCTGGATGATACCGCTGACGGACCCGTCACAGCAGTTTTGGTCTTTGAGGACGGATCACAACGTCAGATAGAAGGAAGCGCCTGGGTTGTTGCCACCGATCCCGCATACGCCCCGCAAACTTTGAATATCGTATCATTATGGGATGATATTTACAACACCTGGCTGGAGCAATTCAACCTGGACTCCAAAGTCTTTCAAAATGGAAAATACCAGGATTCCTTTGCACCCAATTTTCAGGTTGATGTTTTCCCCGTCCTGAATGCCGCACATATGCAGATGTGGAATACCAATCTGCCGGACACCGCCATCAAGGCCCACAAGAATGTATTCAGGCTTACGGAACAAGCGCCGACTTTCAATATCATGTCATTCATCCGCAATCCGAATATCGCGGATCAGACATCCACCGGATCTCCGTTGATGCCTCTCTCTTTGGGCGATGCCGCAAAGGCATTCCTTACGGTGACCACCACCCAGTATTTCTTCCTTGAGCAATGGGTGGCCGGAAAAAGTGTGGGAGCATCGGAACAACAACTTACACCTGGAGAACAACTTGATAAGACCATCCTGGTAAACTGCCTCGGAGGAAGATACAGCCCCGGGATCGATCTCACTTTTATCGTAAGAGACCCTAACCTTTATAATTCCAACTGGCAGGATCCGGCGATCGGTCCTTTCCGGATCAATGCAAAGCAACTGGACTACAGCCAGGCCAGCCTCGAACAACCCTTCCTGGGTGTGGGATATATCCCCCTCAGAAAAGATGCCGTGGAACCGGGAGATCTTTGCAAGTTCATGGCCATCCCATGGCACACAGACTACAATTCCTGTGCAACGCACACACCTGATCCGAATCCGGGTGGCGCACTGACCAATGAAAATGTTTACAGCGGAGATGTCAACACTTCCCTGTTCTGGTCCTGGCCTGCCCAACGTCCTGTAGCGGTCTATACGTTCGATGACCTGGCTGCAAGCAAAGGAGAGCTTCCCTTCCAACGCTATTCAGTCCGGGGAGAGGGCACGGCTGCGGTACAACAAACCGGTGAAGGGTTTGACACACCGGCCATGAATGTCGGACGATTTCAGGAACGGGTGAATATGCTGATCAACTGGCACCGCATCGGTACGGTGATCCAGGGACCTGCTATTGACGGTTATGACCCGTCTTTCCCGAAGGATGTTTACCTGGAAGTGCAAAGCCAATTCGAACAGGATGACAGCAACCTGGTCGTTGCATGGCCCAACACCGTGACGGATAAGGTATATCCACCCAAACCTCAAACCAAAGAAGCCAACGTATCCGATAGCATTGACAAAAAGTAGCGACAGTTGTAAGGTTGCCATTCTCGGTGGCGGCCCGGCGGGTTGTGCATGCGCTCTTTCCCTGCAAATGGAGAACCCGCAAGATGTCATTCTGGTGGATGCCGAGCCCGCTATGCCATTTCGCATAGGGGAAACGGTACCACCGGAAATCAATGAGGCTTTAAGAAAACTGGGGATATACCATGAATTCTCTCAGGAAGGACACCTGCCGTGTTATGGCAGTGTGTCCTACTGGGGAAGCCCTAAACGTGGCTACAATGATTTTATCCTTAGCCCCTATGGTCATGGCTGGCATCTTGACCGGTCCGCTTTTAACCGATTCATGGTTAAGCAGGTTGAAAAAAAAGGACATCGTGTGCTGGGACAAACCACATATAAGGCTGCACGCCGGTCAGAATCCAACTCATGGGACCTTCATCTCGTGGATAACATGGGAAAAATGATCACTTTGAATGCATCTGTGGTGGTGGACGCCACAGGACAACGTGCATCCTTTGCAACACAACAGGGACGAAAAAAGCTGGAAGATCAGGGGCTCATATGTACCGTGACCCGGTTTGACATGAGCCTGAAAAACCAGGAGGTTTCAAAAACCACTCACCTTGAAGCTTTTCGTCACGGGTGGTTTTACGCGACCCCTCTTCCGGACAAGGTTTTCCTGCTGGCGCTGTTCACCGATGTAGAAACCGTCAAACGGGGAGGTCTGCATTACCAGGACGGCTGGATGCAAATGCTTGAAAAAACGGAACACACCAAATTATTGATCAAAGGGATGCATGCCATGGATAGCCGCCCGCTGGGTTTTGCCGCTCCATCCTATCACCTGGATGTTCCCTATGGAAAAGGCTGGCTGGCAATCGGAGATTCAGCTGCAGCTTATGACCCCATAACCTCAGGAGGCATTCTCAAGGCACTTTCCGATGGAATGCGATCGGCTTCAGCCATACATAAGTTCTTCGGACAAGGAGAGAACTTCAGTAATTATGGTGCCGAATGCGAACGAAGAAATAATGAGTACCTCGAACGACGAGAGACTTATTATCATGCAGAAAACCGCTGGAATCGCGGTGGATTCTGGAAAAAAATGCAAGATGCCACACACACCTTCAGGCCCCAATCCATCTGACAACCCAAAAACCCTGAAGAGGAAACTACCCGACATACCATACATGTTGGCATACTAATATTTGCTTCGGATTGTTTTGCATGACCCCGATAGCTGCCGCATTTTTGCGGGGCCGCTTAACCTCTACTAGTCCAGATTTTGCCTAATTCTTAAGTAACAAAAAGTGACGGTGCACCGGAATGCAGAGGGTAATTATTGAAATGACCAGGTGTAAACCTGAAAATATTGATGGAATTAACCCTGAGTATTATGTGTAACCATTTGTTAAACTAACCAATCCATGAAAAACAAGTACTCCTTATTTCTTTTATTTGCCCTTGGCCTGGTCTCATCCGGCTTGATGGCCCAAAACATTCGCGTCCCGCAAGCGCAAATGAGAGCGCAGGCAGAAGAGAAGCCTTATTATATGAACCAGCCACAATCGGCTATTGCTGCATTTGGTGATACCATATCAGGAATGTACTGGGATTTTGCCAGTGGCTTTCCATCCAACTGGACCATGGTTGACAACAGCGGTTCCGGAAACAACTGGGAATACACCACAGACTCTGTGATCAATTGTGTATTCGTTAACAACTTCAAATTCGCTTCTACGACAGCATCTGACGGTTATATGCTGTTCTTCGGAAATAAATTCAATGCTGATGCGGCTTGTACCACCTACCTGGGCGACACCCCATGGGATGGCTACATCCAAACCAACGAACTCGATCTGAGTGCTTACAACTCTGTGATCCTGAAGTTCCAGCATGCCTACCGTTTCTGCTGTGCCGGAAACGCTGCTTTGAGTGTATTCGTTAGTAACGATACCATCAACTGGACAGAATATAAGGTAAATACCCTTCCCCCGAACACAGCCAGCACCAACCCTACCAATGTTTCTTTGAATATTTCTTCCGTTGCTGCCGGTCAATCTAAAGTTTATATCCGTTTTCATCTTTACAACACAGCCCACTACTACTGGACCGTGGATGACGTGGCGGTAACAGAGGGAGCTACAAATGACGTTCAGCTGACCACAGAAGCTGCCGACTACAATTACCAATATGGTGGTTTCTACACCCAAATGCCGCTGGCCCAAGCTTCAACATCCAACATAACATGGTGAAGTGTTCAATAACGGTTCTGCAGATCAAACCAACGTACTTTTGAATGTTGATGTAGCAAAAGCAGGTAGCGGCAGCGTGTACAACGAGTCCAGCCCGGCCATCACTTTGCCTTCAGCAGCAACTGATACGCTGGAGATCACCACACCGTTCACTCCTGGTGCTACCGCTTCTGATCTTGGTGACTACACCTTTACTTTTGATATTCAGCAAACCGAGACCGATGAAAACCCCGGTGATAATATGGTGACTGCCGAATTCAAGGTAACCGATACCGTTTTTGCCCGTGAATATGGTGTACTTGGCAGTTCCGTAGGCCCCGACAACTATACTTGTTGTGTGGCTGATGGCTCGGAGATCGGCTTGATCTACGAGTTCTCAAAAGCAGATATGGCACGTTCCATCTCTTTCTACATCGCCAATAATACTACAACTGCAAACGGTCTGACTGTTTTTGCGAACCTTTACAAGATCTCCATCAACGGTGATTTCAGTTCAACCCCAATTGCTCAGTCTGATATCTTCGATGTCACCAGCAATGAGGTGAACACGTGGGTAACCCTTCCGTTCACTGCCCCTGCACAAGTAGATCCGGACAGCACTTACGTTGCTTCCCTTGGAATCTTCGGACTGGATGCAGGTGATGTACTGCGTGTAGGTGAAGACCTTACCGTAAACCAACCGGAAGCAAGTGTTGCCCCTACCACTTTCGTATATGGCGGTGCCTGGTACTGGATTCCAAACGTTCCTATGATCCGTTTGAATACCACCAGCACGGTAGGTGTTGATGAAATCACGGAAAGGTTTAACCTGAACCTGTACCCGAACCCAGCAACTGATGCGGTGAATGTATATGCCAATACTTTGCCTGCAGAACCTATCACACTGACCCTGACCAACCTGTTAGGTGAAGTGGTCATGACCAGAACGGTTTCTCCGATCATGGGTCAGATCAATGAGCGCATTGCACTGAACAATCTTGACAATGGTATTTATATGTTGAGAATGCAAGGTGCAGACTGGGAAAAGACGATGAAAGTCGTACACAACAGGTAGTAAGAATCAGAAGAATTCACTTAACAATAATAGGTTAGGGTTAAGTGAAATATAGGTCCCCTTGCCAACCGTTAGCTCGCTTTGGCTACTACACTCTACCCTACTCCACTGGGGACCTTAAAGAAAGCCACTCGTTTATCGGGTGGCTTTTTCTTTAAGTCCTCTTCCATAACGGAAACAAGTGAAACACCGCGGATACGCGAATCAATCCACTGGCGGATATCAAAGAAGGACATCAGGTTCTCCATATCCGGATTTCCTTTGAGCTTCTTAAGCACCTTACTGGTGGCGACCAGTTGCGCTTCCTGATCCTGCTTATCACTCACTTCTAACAATGCCTTGATCTGTTGTAACAGGATATCGGTGATTTCTGTGTTGAATTCAAGCTTCTGGATTTGCCTGTAGGTAGATCTGATCAGATAGGCATACAGCGATTCATTGTCCAGTTCAATATGAAGCAGGAACCTGAGCAGGTAAACACTGATTGCAAAATCAGGCATTAACCTGTTGATGGTTTCGTTGATGATCCGGTTGATGCAGTGCAGGCTCTTTTTATACTCTCCGGCAAGGAAATAAATGATGGCCATATTGAAGTTAATGACTGAAGCCCCTTGCTCACTGATATATTTGTGATATTGCTTCAGGCCTTGTTCGATCTCAGGGATCAGGGCCATTCCTCTTTTTACATCACCGATGTCAGAATAGACTGCCAGTTCATAGGTGGGCCCAACCTCAAATATGCGCACCAGCAATTCCTTGGAAGCCTTGAGTTGTGGCACCACTTCTTCCAGATTCCGAACCCGTTTGCAGTGCTCCAGTATCTCGTCATATTGACCATCATGGAACAGCATCAGCAGGTGTGTCATCAAGGCGGACAGATAATTACCGGGCAGCAATGCGATCTGTACCGGATAATCGTCAAATGTCTTCAATACCTTTCTGGTGATTGACAAAGCCTGTTTGAACTCACCCACAGATAAACAATAATAGGCCTGACCCGAGTAACGATAGTAACGCTCGTTAAAGGTCATATCCTTGTCTTTCTTGTGGGTATCAAACATTAACTTACGATCTTCCTCCAGTGCATTCTTCTCATTAGGTTTCAAGCCTCTTCCCCTCCTGAGATAGGTGGCGTAAATGCGGTTATATGCATATCTTAGTCTGTTTACCTCTTGTATGATCGCTATCGCTTCATCTTCATCCACCTTGATGCGGGCTATGTTTTTTTCATACCTCTTAAGGTCTTCCTTTCTCACCACCAACATCCGTTCCCAAACCAACACCTCAGGCATAAGGTGGTATCTTTCAGAGCTTTTGATCTTTTTCTTTACCCTGGTGATCAAGGTGGAGCATTGCTTATACAGGCCTTTATAGTATAGAATCTCTATACGCGTAATTTGACTTCTGACCTCCGCTCCAAAGCTATGATAGTATCCTTCCAGACATTTCATGATCAGGTTGTACAGGTAGTTCTTTGCCACCGAAAGCTGCCGCGCCATGGGATCTTTTCCCAATTCTTTCATGATCAGCTTTTCATCATAAACCTTCTGCTTTTCCATCAGCTTGTAAAGCCGCTCATACTTCTTGTGTCCGGACTGCAATGCGGTCTGCATCATAAAGTATCTCTTCTCGTTTCCGGACAAGGAATGTATTAAATCAAACAGGTCTGTAGACTTCGCCATAATTTGCAATTTTCAACAAATATAATTGATTTTTAAATCGGGATACTAATATTTAAATTTCTTTGGGTTGCCCGCTTTATAGTGATGGGCTAATTTTCATCTTTGAAAGTAGAAGAGAAAATGACCGTGGAGATGGAAAAATATTTGATAGATGGAGATGGCTTGTTTGCGGCCCCATCAGACCTCTGGATATCAAACACTGGTATGCAAACCGGTGCAATCGCCGCCGGTTTGTATCCCAGCTCTGA
This sequence comes from Flavobacteriales bacterium, assembly GCA_020435415.1. Classification (NCBI taxonomy): domain Bacteria; kingdom Pseudomonadati; phylum Bacteroidota; class Flavobacteriia; order Flavobacteriales; species Flavobacteriales bacterium. Next base: position 4,721 of record JAGQZQ010000064.1, on the reverse strand, counting down.
AGAAAAGCATTCGAAATCAGTAGTACAGGGAATTACTTTTAACGTTTATAAAAACATTGCCGCCGGTGGCTGTACATTTGCAACTACCGACACTCACTCATGCTCCCTGATTTCTCAGGTGATCATAGCAAAGCCAATCCAAATTGGTCTTGCCGATGGCATGAATCATTAATGCGTGATTCGATTAAAGAAAGAAGCTATGATAATGGCTACCGGCGGTATCTTATCATTTCGGCAATTACGATAGCTGATCAAATAAAAAATCCGGAACCGCCTCATATGATCTGGTTCCGGATTTCGGGTATTTGATTTATACTCAGGATTTATTCTCTTCCTTTAAATCATCCTTTTCCCGTAGCTTTCTGGCCATAAAATGACCACCAATCAGCCCCGCACCACCGAACAGCAGTGCAAATGCGAAATATAGCACATCATCATCCAGACGTGTTACCTCGGCGACTATATTGGCGATCAACAATCCCAATGCAACCCCTATAGCAAGCATTCCAAATTTAATGGCGCCATAACCGCGACTCTTGCTTTCAAATGATTTCAGGTCAACACCCTTTTCAATCATCGCCATCCGCTCTCGGGTTCTGCTCGTAATAATCATATAAACCATTCCAAATGCCATTGCAAATGAGGCCAGCGGTATTATTATCTCTACCATGTGTTCTAAGGTTTTAATTGGTTTCCGAAGATTGGACGCCACCTTTTTCAAACCGGTTACAAACTTTGAAAAAAAACGGGGAAATTCCATGATTCACCTACCTGATCGATCTCCATGATTTAGGAATCCGTGCGAACGAAAGTGGTGTCACCATCAGTGGGCTGCATAATATGTTGTATGGTCATCCGCTCAACACGCCACATGCTCCCATAAAGCAATACCCCACAAATGGCTATAAGAACGGCAGCCTTTATGGTATCCTTATGTGCTTTTGTTAGCATGTGTCGATTCGCGTATATTCATAGGACGAAGACGTGGCAGGATCCGTTACAGCCTCTCCATTATATTTTTTGTAACCGGACATCCACAGGTAGCGTCTTAGTTTGTAAGCGCATCAATATGCAGGCACAGAACGATGAATATTATATAGAACAGGTTCGGGGTGGAAACATCGCCGCATTCGAAACCCTTATCAACAGGTATAAGGGCATGACCATGAATCTGGCTATACGAATCGTTCGCAACAGGGAAGATGCGGAAGAGGTAGCCCAGGATGCATTCCTGAAAGCTTTTAAAGCCATTCATGATTTCCGCAGCGATTCCCGGTTTTCAACCTGGCTATACAGCATTGTGTATCGCACCGCTGTTTCAAAGACCCGCAAAAAAATAATTGATACCGCGGATATAGATGATCATCTCATCAGTGACAAGATTGCCGTTCACATTGATGATCAGCTGGAAGAAATGAAGGCAACGGAGCGAAAGCATTATCTTAGAAAAGCACTTGATGAACTTGCCCAGGATGAGTCGGCCTTGCTTACGTTATACTACCTGGAAGAGCAATCGGTTGAGGAGATTGTTCAGATTACCGGACTTACTGAATCCAACGTGAAGACCAAGCTGTACAGGGCGCGAAAGAAGCTAATGCTGATCCTGGAAGGCATGTTGAAAAACGAAATAAGGAGCATTTTATGAAGGAACAAGATGATCTATTGAAACGATGGTTGCAGCAGGCTGGAACCGAAGAACCCTCCTCAGATTTCACCTCCAGGATCATGGAACAGTTGAACCATGAGCGATCTGCTGCATGGAAGCCTTTATTCGGGAAAGAACAATGGATCATGGCGTGTGCCATCACCCTGACCATTATATGCTGTGCCCTCTCATACCAATCTGCAGAAAGCACGACGCCATCTGGCCTATGGCAGCATATCACGGGATATCTTTCCGGAATCACGGACCTGATATCTTCAATCCACCTGTCTGCCGCAACGCAAGTCGGCATTATTTCACTGCTTGCCCTTGCCTTGCTTGACCGGATATGGTCTGCCTTCGGAAGTCGTTCGGTTGTGTGACTTCATTCATATAAAAAAGAACGCCCTGCAGTGCAATACTACAGGGCGTTCTTTTTAATCGCCGTCGAAATTATAGGCTGAGTTTAGTGATTCACCACCAGGCGATAGGTATGTAACGCCTCACCTGATGTGAGTTTCAACAGGTAAACACCAGCTGGTAACTGACCGGTGGCAATGTCTGCCTGTTGGTCACCTGCATTGGCTGTACCATTGTAAACCACTGAACCAAGTGTATTCATAAGAATCACATTCGTTTGCACGGCCAAAGGCTGACCGAAGCGAACATGGGCAAGGTTGCCAGCAGGGTTTGGATAGATGCTAACATCTTCCAATGCTGCTTCATCCACAACGCCTGTGTTGACATCGCAGCCTTGTTGTCTTACTTTCCACTTATAGAAGTAATAGTAATATTCCTGGTCACCGCCATCAAGTACATTGGCCTTCTTAATGGTAACGAGGTTGTTGGTTTGGGCATCACTGATCACATATGGGTAGCTGGCACCTGCACTGTTTCTGTACAGATTAACCGTTGCACCCGTGATCTTGATGAAATAGTCATTTCCCGCAGGAACTTCGATGTTGGTTTGAACCACATTCGTTCCGTTTGGAATATTAACCGTTTTTGTAACAGCCACCGTACCACCGTCAACTCCACCGTCCGTGGTGTTCATAGTACCTCCTGTAATGATGTCGATCTGACGATCACCTGCCTGGTCCGAGTTGAACTCAAACGATTCCAGGATCACATCTTCGTGGGCGTCAAAGAACAATCCCCGAACATCACTTGCTGTGAATATACCTCCGGCACCCATGCTGTTATCCGGTGCACCACCGGTATAGCTGGAATAAGGAGCACCCGGATCTACCTTGATCAGACTGTTCTTGGTTTCGGTTTTGTTACCGTTGGCATTGGTAGCCTTTAAACTAACGTTGTAGGTACCGGGAGCCGCATAGGTATGGGAAGGGTTCTGTTGTGTTGAAACAGCACTTCCATCACCGAAGTTCCACTCCCATGAAGTTGGTTGACCTACCGTTGCGTCTGTAAACTGAACGGTAAGCGATCCGCAACCACTTGTCACGCTAGCTGTGAAGTCTGTGATCGGAGGACCATTGATCACAGCAGGGAAGCTACCCGAGATGTAGTATCGTCCTAAAGAACCATAATCGTCATAACCGTGAGGACTACCAGTCCAGCCACGACTCAGACCCACACCGTCAATTTCCAGGTAATATGTTCCTGCAGTGGTGATATTGTAGCTGATATTATTGGTTACCGTATGGGCATCTTCCGTGTTGTTCTTCTTAAGCTCTGTTCCGCTTGAATTCAGCAGTCGGATGCTTACGTTCAGACTCGGCCAGTTGATTTTGTCCGGATCACAGGTAAATGACGCTGTACCTACATCTGAAGTGAACTTGTACATATCCTTATCGGTAGGCTTCTCAATGATGCCTACGTTGCTTGCTGCACTTACAGTACCATTGGTATGCACAAGATCCGCAGCTGTGCCAATCGTACCGCCTTGAACATCCGTCTTATAGTCAATACCAGTGTTGTTATCGATGGCACTCAGGTCATCTTGTGATTGGTCAGCGCTCGGATAATCTCCTTTACTCCAGTGCATCACCTTTTCATTGAACGGTGAACCCATGATCGGTCCCCAAAGGTCATTTCCGCCATAGTAACCTGAACCACCGGAAACGCCGTCGTGTTCTAATCCGACGGTATGGCCGGCCTCATGAGAACCTGTGGTTGCTCCGGCTTGCACCGGGCCATTAAATACCCAGCAAGGGTCATTTCGGCCATCATCAAATGAACTGAGGTAGGCCACACCACCCGCACCAGGCGCTGCTGTTGTAGTAGGTGTAAAAATCACCATCATACGGCTGCTGGTAGATGCAGAATTGAAAACAGAACGCTTTGTGGTTACATTGACCGTATAAGGCATGTAGTCATTCGCTACCACATCAAATATCTGTTGGATCTGCGAATCGTTAGCGCTGTATGCTGAAGCATTGATGGTATTCCCATTGTTCCAACGAGAACCGGATACGGTCTCACCGTCGAAATCAAGGTAAATGACCGCAGGGGCACCTGGCATACTTTCCAACTGAGGAGCCACCCTAACAGCTTCTACCGGATTTTCTGTGTTCTGCTCTTTCTTCACAGGTGCCGGCACCATGTCATAATCAACACATACGAGGCTGTGAATATCCACTTCCTCGGAATAAAGGTTGCCTTGCTGATCCAGTTTGAACTTATAGGCCTTCTTGTTATCGAAATTGATGAAGGCTCCCTGGAAGTCACCGTTTACCTGATCGATATAGAAGTTGGCGCGATTGCATTCCAGCGGGTCACCATAGAAGGCAAAATCACCGTTGTCTGACATACGTTTCACGTTCAGTCTGACATTCAGGTTGATATCTTCTCTGACCTGCAGGTTCATCACGTTGGACTTGGCCGGCGCCAGCCATTGTGCCTGCATATCATTAAAGTTACCGATGGTGTACCGGCTTCCCAGTTGGGCGAATACCGGTGCTACCGCACACATGAAGAGTACTGTCAACATCTTAAGATGCCGCTTCCCCCCGAGGGACTTTGACATGTGCATTCTACTCCCTCTCATTAAGCGTATTAGTGTTGCCATTTACTTGAAGTTTATGTAGTTAGTAATCGTTAGTCAACTGTTAATCTCCGT
>JAGQZQ010000063.1 GCA_020435415.1 Flavobacteriales bacterium | reverse complement strand
GGCACTTTCTGGAGCATATTTTCGAAAAAACCGAACGGCTGGAACCACCTTTTCAATTTTCTACTGCATAATCTGGGTTAAAAGAAGCGCGTAAATAGATGAACTTTCAATCATTGGCCGGTGAGATCATTCAAATGAAAGAACATGATCTTGAGGTAAGGCAAGGCCTGGCAGAGAGCGGTGCGCTTTACGACGGTTACCATGCAGAGATGGAAGCGGTTCATCTGAAACACGCGCGGCGGTTGAGTAAGATCATAGATGAGATCGGATGGCCTTCGGAGGCAAGGGTGGGTCGTCAGGCGAGAGACGCTGCCATGATCATCGTCCTGCATGCGATCTCCTTCCCGGGATTTCAACGCCGTTGTCTTGAGTATGTGAAGAGGGCGATGGACGAAGGCCTGGAAGACAGACGGAACTTTGCATTCCTGTATGACAGAATATGCTTCAATGAACGTCGTCCGCAAGTGTTCGGTACACAGTACGACTGGGACGAACATGGAGAGATGAGCCCATGGGTAATGGAAGATACTGCAAATGTAAATGCGTTGCGGTTGTCCTACGGCCTCAATCCGATTGAAGAGGAAACGGAAGCCATCCGGAAGGGAGTGGCTGATTCAAATCAAGCGCCACCTGAAAGCTATGAATTGAGGCAGAAAGAGATGGAGGAATGGAGCAGGAAGGTGGGGTGGATCACCTAAAGCAATGCTTAACTACACAACTATTTTTTTGTTCTTCTGTTTTGGGGTGTCTTTTGCACAGGATACCCTGAATGTGCACTTTTTATATGGTTCCAGGCCAGCCTGGAAATTTAGGGATGAAGAGGTTACCTGGTTTGGAGGAAAATGGGGTAGTCATGTAGGTGTTGAGGGTGAAAAAGACCAGATCGTGAACTTCCTGCCCAGGGGTAAATTTCATTTGTTTGCCAAAAAGAACAACCGGCATAGCATGTTTGCTTCCATCAAGGAAAAAAGTTTTTATGCATTATTTGGCGGAGAACCGGACAGCATGAAGAAGGCGGTCTTTCATATCCCGGTAACCCCGTTTCAGAAACATTGTTTCGACAGCATAACGGCGGCATATCTTGCAAACAGTCCTTACGATTATGCTTTTGTTGGCATGCGGTGCGGGGCAGCGGGTTATGATATTTTGTCGCAATTGGATATTCTCACAAAGTACAGTTATAGGAAGACTTACCGACGCATATTTTATCCCCGGCGACTCCGGAAGCGGTTGTTCAGAAAAGCCAGGGAGAAAGGGTGGAAGGTGGAGACCCGGGAAGGAACGGCGCGCCGCAAATGGGAGCGGAATTAAGCACCTATTATCCTGCCTGTTGTTTATCCCTGATCTTTATTCTTTTCCGGAGTGCGATGATATAAACCACTGCACCGGCCCCAATGATGATCAGGTCGAAAGGGCGAGCGGCGCCATGGAGGCCGATGGCCATGGTCATTCCAAGAATGATCAGAAAAACGGCGAGAAAAAATAATCTTTTATGTGGCATGGGGTAAAGGTAGGCAGAATGTCAAAATAGGGTTTGACGGTTTAAGGTTTAAAGTTGCCGCACAACACGGTTCACCGGGCTGCGATACATCACCAGCCTGCTATCACCATGGCTGGCGCGTCGGCTGGCAGGCCAGTCTGCCTTGCAATGGCTAGTGCTTCCGCTGGCAGGCCATCCTGCTCCACAAAGTCTACCGCGTTGGCTGGCAGGCCAGCCTGCCCCACAAAGTCTACCGCGTTGGCTGGCAGGTCCTCACATCACTAAATCACCACATCACCAAATAGAAACATTCGGTACCGATCCTGCCTTCTGCCAACTACCTCCTGCCTACTCCAAAACACTCTTGTCCCTGGGACTTCAACAGACGGGGCACACGAATCCCCGCCCCGCTCTCAAGTTAACGTAATTAGTCATGTGATCCGGGATAATGTGACGCGTATTCTTGCAGAGGTAAGTCAGAACTGAAATGGTGCATGGCATGCTGAACCTATCCTGCTTACACGCCGTCTGACGCTTCATGTTGCAATGCGCCCACTGGACATGAAAGTTATCAGGTTGGCGACTGCCTCCTGCCAACTGCCTACCGCCTCCTGCCAACTCCAATACACTCTTGTCCCGGGGACTTCAACGGACGGGGCACACGAATCCCCGCCCCGGTCTCAAGTTACCATATTAATAGCGAGGTAGTGGACAATGTATATCCACTTCTTACGCGGGTAAGTCAGATCATAAAATTGGTTTGGGTTAGCGATCATGTTCTGGCATGTCCCGATCATGAAAAGTTTGTGTTATCCCAAACTATGCAATAGAAAATTTTCTATTGCATAGCGATTAAGAAAATCAATCTTTTCGGCCCGTACTTCGTGCATCCGAAAAGTGATTTTCTAAATCGGGATAACCCCAACTAATTACAGATAGTTCGGCTCGTTACTCACCTCCTACTGCAAAAGTTGGGGTTATTTCTTACAGACGTATGAATCGCACGTACATCATCCCATTTGACATCCATATTCTTTATAACTTGTTCCGGGGTGGGGATTCATGCCCCCAACTCAAACTAACCACCGTTCCCTACCAGGCCGCCTCCTGCCTCCCGCCTCCTGCTTACTGTCTCCCGCCAACTTCCCCCCAATATTCCTATCTTGAACCCATGGAACAAACACCACGAATAGAAACCCTTTCTGAAAAGCAACTGATCGGACAGCATATCCGCATGTCCATGGACAACAACCGCACGGGTGAATTGTGGCGTAGCTTCATGCCCCGACGGAAAGAAATTCTCAACCCCATAGGTTCGGAATTATTCTCCCTGGAGATATTTGAACCGGGTTATTTCGAAAACTTCAGTCAGGGTAAAGAGTTTGAAAAATGGGCTGCCGTCGAAGTGAGCCATCATGGTCAACTGCCGGAAGGAATGGAATCCCTGATCATACCTGAAGGCCTCTACGCTGTATTCATTCATAGGGGTCCGGCATCCGAAGGACCCAAAACCTACCAATACATTTACAATACCTGGCTTCCGCAATCAACCTATCAGTTGGCTGACCGCCCGCATTTCGCCATCATGGGTGAAAAGTATAAACATGATGATCCTGATTCGGAAGAGGAGGTCTGGGTACCGGTGAAGGAGAGAGTTTAGATGATGAGATATTAGAATGTTGGATCATATGTCATGGATAAATACTGACCTGCTTCCCGGGATTGGTTTGTACGGACTGATCTATGTAACATTCAGGAAACGCATTGACCGGTTTGCATCCGGTCGATTTAATCATCTGACATGGCGGTTTGTTTGTTTTTATGGTTTGTTTACGTGCCTGCAATGGCTTGTACGTTTCACGCCGGTGGTTGGTCAAATGGAAATCAAGTATTGGACTCCGGTTTGTATTTCAATTGTGAGAACATTACTCCTTACCCAATTATATTGGATCAGATGGGTTCGTCAAAGTGCAATCATGAGGTTAGTGCTTGTAGTATTACAGGTCATCCACCCGGAGCTATATATAATGTTGGTTGTTTCAATACATCGTGACTTTCTGCCATCTTTCTGGAGTATGCATGGGATATTAGGCAAAGAGTTATGCCATGTTGCAACATCGTTTTCGCTATTTATGGCTTTACTTTTTATCGTATATTTACTGGATAGGATAAAAAGGAAAGATGAATCGGATAGCCAGCTTCCCGAGAACCAAAAGCCTGGAACACCGTAACAGAAGCATCAACACAGATTGATCACATCATGAAATCCTCCAAAGACATCCGGGTGGAATATCTTTGCCACCAGCCATTCTGGAAGTTCAGGAAAGCCGGCGACGATACGTTCTGCAAATATTGCAAGCAAAGCACTTTTGAACTATGATGCCAATGAAGATAATGCGAATCACATTGGCATTTTGCTATTTACCCTGGTGGCTTGATCCCCGGATAATTATTACCGATGAAGGGACTTGTGATCGATAATTCAGATATACGCTAAACCGTACACTTTAAACCATTAACCCTCATATGTCACCGGAACAACGAATGTCCCCGAACCAGAAACTAGAAACCACCCTCCTTCGCTAAAGCTTCGGAGGGCCCGGCAAACCAGAAGCCACCAACTTCTTAACAACTTCCGGTACCCCGGTTCCAGCAGTCTGCCGCACAATGGTCAGGTTGTCCATATAACCTGCTTCCGTGTCGTTCGGATCAATGAGGTATTTAGGGATGTGACGTGGTGCATAATGAACCAGTCCGGCCGCCGGATAAACAGCCATCGACGTCCCGATGATCAGCAGGGCATCCGCTTTCATACACATCCGTTGCGCGATCTCGATGTTAGGGACCATCTCCCCGAACCATACGATATGAGGCCTGAGCTGCGATCCACGCTCACATTTGTCGCCGAGCTTCAGTTCCCAGCCATCCAGGTCATAGACCAAGGTGGGGTCCAGCGTGCTTTGCACCTTTCTGATCTCTCCATGCAGATGAAGCACGTTCGTGGATCCCGCCCGTTCATGCAGGTCATCGATGTTTTGCGTGATGATCTGCACATCATGGGTCTGCTCCAGTTCCACCAGGGCATGGTGGCCGGCATGGGGCTCTACCTCCATGATCTGTTTTCGCCGCTGATTGTAGAAGTCCAGCACCAGGGCCGGGTTGGCCCGAAAAGCCTCGGGTGTGGCCACATCTTCTATGCGGTATTGCTCCCATAGCCCGCCGCTGTCGCGAAAGGTGGAGATGCCGCTTTCTACGCTGATACCGGCGCCTGTAAGTACAACGATCTGCTTGCGTTTCATGGCGAAGGACTTCCTTTAGAATTTTTACATTTGTTGACGAGCTAACAAAGTTAAAATATGGGAAAAAACAGCAAGCAGGAGGCGTTGGAATATCACGCTTACGGGAGACCTGGAAAAGTAGAGGTCATCCCTACCAAGCCTTATAGTTCTCAGCGGGACCTGTCACTGGCATATTCACCCGGCGTGGCAGAACCGTGTGTGGCGATCAGCGAGAACCCGGATGACGTGTACCGGTATACCGCCAAAGGCAACCTGGTGGCCGTCATCTCCAACGGAACCGCAGTACTCGGACTGGGCAACATCGGTCCGGAAGCTTCCAAGCCTGTCATGGAAGGAAAAGGCGTCCTGTTCAAAATATTTGCCGACATCGACGTATACGATATCGAAGTGGATATCGAGGATGTCGATGCCTTTGTCACCACGGTGAAAGCCATTGCACCGACCTTCGGTGGCATCAATCTGGAAGACATCAAAGCCCCGGAGTGTTTCGAGATTGAGAAACGCTTGCGTGAAGAGCTGAACATACCCGTCATGCACGACGACCAGCATGGTACGGCCATTATTTCCGCGGCGGCACTCATCAATGCACTTGACCTGGTGGATAAAAAAATTGAAGAGGTGAAGATCGTGGTGAATGGCGCCGGTGCCTCTGCCGTATCCTGTACCCGTCTTTACCTGTCACTCGGGGCAAAACTGGAGAATGTGGTGATGCTTGATAGCAAAGGCGTTATCCGGAAATCCCGGAAGAACCTCGACGCGCAAAAGGCCTTCTTCGCCACAGACCGTGATATTGAAACACTGGAAGATGCCATGAAAGACGCCGATGTTTTCGTGGGGCTTTCCAAAGGCAATGTGGTTTCACAGGACATGGTTCGTTCCATGGCCGCCAAGCCGATTGTGTTTGCCCTGGCCAACCCTGATCCCGAGATCACCTATCCGGATGCCATGGCTGCAAGGGAAGACCTGATCATGGCCACTGGCAGGTCCGATTACCCCAATCAGGTAAACAATGTCCTGGGCTTTCCATTCATCTTTCGCGGCGCCCTGGATGTACGTGCCACCGGCATCAACGAGGAGATGAAGCTGGCAGCCGTGAAGTCCATTGCAGATCTGGCACGCGAAGCCGTTCCTGAGATCGTCAACCAGGCATACAATGCAAAGAATATGGTGTTCGGGAAAGATTATATCATCCCTAAACCGATGGACCCCCGCCTGATCACGCGGGTGGCCCCTGCTGTCGCGAAAGCAGCGATGGACTCCGGTGTCGCACGTGACGGGATCGAAGATTGGGACCAGTACAATGTGGAGCTCGTGAAACGGATGGGCCTCGACAACAAGCTTATCACCGCCATCGCCACCCAGGCCAGACAAAAACCGAAGCGGGTGGTGTTTGCAGAAGCGGATCACTACAAAATTCTCAAGGCGGCCAAGATGGCAAGGGATGAAGGTATTGTGAAGCCCATCCTCCTTGGGAATGTGGAACGCATCCGGGCTTTGATGAAGGAGAATAACCTGGATCTTGGCGATACACCCATCATTGATCCCCGTTCTGAGCAAGAGGAAGAACACCGGAAAACATACGGTGAGATCATGTTCAGCAAACGGCAACGCCGTGGACTGACCGAGTACGAATCACGCCACCTCATGCGTGAACGGAATTATTTCGGCGCGATGATGGTAGAGAACGGCGAGGCAGATGCCCTGCTCTCAGGACTCACACGCAATTACCCCAATACCATCCGTCCTGCCTTGCAGATCATCGGTACCCAGCCTGAGGTGAATAAGGTCGCCGGGATGTATATCCTGTTTACCAAGCGCGGTCCGCTTTTCTTTGCGGATACAACCGTTAACCTGAACCCGACGGCACAAGACCTCGTGGATATTGCCGTGCTGACGGCCAAAGCAGTCAAACAATTTAAAATACAACCGCGGATCGCCATGCTGAGCTATTCCAACTTTGGCTCTGCCGATGGCGAAGACTGTGAGAAAGTGCGCAAAGCCGTTTCCATTCTTCATGAAAATTATCCCGGATTAATTGTAGACGGGGAAGTGCAGGCTAATTTTGCCCTGAACCCCGAATTGCTTCGTGAAAACTTCCCTTTCACCGAGTTGGGCAGGGAAGGTGCAAATACCCTGATCTTTCCTAACTTGTCTGCCGGTAACATCGCCTACAAACTGGTACTGGAATTAGGTGCCACCGAGGTCATCGGTCCGGTTCTTCTTGGCCTGAACAAATCGGTGCACGTGCTTCAGCTGGGCAGTTCAGTCAGAGAGATCGTGAATATGATCACCCTGGCGGTGGTGGATGCCCAAAACAAAAAAACCTCTGCATGATTACACAACTCAAGGGACGCCTGGTCGAAAAAAGCCCTACCCATGCGGTCGTAGATTGCCAGGGTGTCGGCTACTGGCTTAATATTTCGTTGCATACCTATGCGGACCTTGGCCAGGATGAGGCGATCCTTTTGTATACACACCTGGTGGTTCGTGAAGATGCCCATATCCTTTTCGGATTCTCAAGCCGCGAGGAAAGGGATCTGTTCAGGCAATTGATCTCTGTTTCCGGTGTTGGTCCTTCAACGGCACAAATGATCCTGTCATCTCTCAATCCATCCGAAACCAGAAAGGCGATCCTGGAAGGAAACGTGGCCTTGCTGAAAAGCATCAAGGGTATCGGGGCCAAGTCCGCCGAACGCCTTATCATCGACCTTCGGGATAAGATAGGTAAAGGGGGTGGTGCAGCAGATGTCATTACAAAAGACAAGCCTGTGGCGGCGAAGGATGAAGCGCTGGCTGCATTGACACAGTTGGGCTTCAGCCGGGTTCAGGCAGAGCGGGCGGTCGAGAAAGCCATCAAGAGCGAAGGCGATGCGGTTCCTGTTGAACAGATGATCAAAGTAGCCTTAAAGAACCTTTAACAAGCGGTTTTGTGGAATTTCGTTCCTTTATGCCCCATTTTATGAGGAAGTTGAATGTTGGCATTCGAGTATTTTCTGGTCATGTAATAATCCCCACCACCAGACGTTGTAGTCTTTTTTAAAGGACAGCAGGGAAGAAGCTAAGCCGGCAAATAACAGGTAAAATGTAACAGGATTTTTGAAACAACACAGGCATATATCAACCGTTAGGGGCATTGCTGCTCTGGCACTGAGTGGCACCATGTGGGTCGTTCAGGCGGGTGATAATGTAAACCTGAGTTTTTCAGATGACCGCACCACCCATACTTACCTGTCGGTAGCCGGTGATACCGGGAAGAAAGACCTGCCCTACGATATGAAGGACCGGTACGGAGATCACACCGGCAGTGACGACAACCCGATGTACCTGAAAGACCCTTCCAATATTGAGCGTCATATCGAATATGATGCGGAAACGGGTCAGTATGTGATCACCGAGACCATGGGTGGACTGAACTATCGGCCGCCAACCTACATGTCCTTCGAGGATTATCAGAAGTATATCTCGGAGCAGTCGGAGCAGAATTACTGGAAACAACGGGTGCAAGGCGAAGGTTTCGACAGGCAGCGTACCGTTATCCCCCAGATTCATGTGGGAGGGGAAGCCTTCGACCGGATCTTTGGCGGAAGTACCGTTGATATCCGTCCACAGGGTTCCGCGGAACTGATCTTTGCCGCCAGCATCTCCAGAACAGACAATCCCGCTCTTCCCGTAAAACAACGTCGCATTTCCACCTTCGACTTTCAGGAGAAAATCCAGATGAATGTGGTAGGAAACATCGGAGAAAAGCTCAAGTTGACCACCAACTACAATACGGAAGCCAACTTCGATTTTGAGAACCAGATGAAATTGGAGTACACCGGCTACGAAGATGAGATCATTAAAAAGATCGAGGCCGGAAACGTGAACCTGCCGCTGACAGGAACGCTGATCACCGGTAGCCAGAGTCTGTTCGGTATCAAGACCCAGTTGCAATTCGGACGCGCTACCGTTACCACCATCTTCTCACAACAAAAAGGAAAAAAATCGGAGATCGAACTTCAGGGAGGCGCGCAGACCAACGATTTCGAAATAGAAGGACTCAATTACGAGGCCAACCGACACTTCTTCCTCAGCCAATATTTCAGGGATCAATATGAACAGGCATTGTCAAAAATGCCGGCCATTACCTCTGGTGTCAACATCACCAGGGTGGAAGTCTGGATCACCAACAAGAATCCATCCACCGAAAACACCCGGAACATTATTGCATTGACCGACCTGGGGGAGAACGGTTCCAATATTTGCAGCAGCAGCGGTTATGTGGTTCCAACAGGAGCCATCTTCCCTAACAACGGCACCAATGACCTTTATGCCAACATCACCGGACTGACCGGGGTTCGTGACCTGAATACCACCACTGCCGTGCTTTCCACGACGCCACTCACACCAGTGGATGACTACGAGCGGATTGAAAGTGCCCGGATGTTGAAACCCACCGAGTTCTCCTTCCATCCACAACTGGGATATATCTCCCTGAACCTTCAGCTGAACCCCGATGAAGTACTGGCCGTTGCTTTCCAGTACACTGTAGGCGACAAGACCTACCAGGTGGGTGAGTTCTCCACAGATGGGATCGTGGCGCCGGAAGCACTGGTTGTGAAGATGCTCAAAAGCACCATTATCAATCCCAGGAATTGTGTATGGGACCTGATGATGAAAAACATTTACGCCATCAATGCCTACAATGTCAACCGGGATAACTTCAAGCTGAACATTTTGTATTACGACGTGGATCAGGGTTCGTCGATCAACTTTATCCCCGAGGGTAGCATCCAGGGAAAGCCGCTGCTTACCGTTCTCAACCTGGATAACCTCAACGTAAATAATGATCCTGTCCCCGATGGGGTATTCGACTTCATTGAAGGACTGACGGTCAAGGTGCAGAACGGCCGGATCATTTTCCCCGTACTCGAACCGTTCGGTAGCTACCTCAAATCCCAGTTCACAGATCCGGCCATTGCGGATAAATACATCTTCCAGGAACTGTATGACTCTACCAAAACCGCGGCACAACAACTTCCGGTGAACAAGAACCTGTTCTCCATGAAAGGGCAGTACCAGTCTTCCACCAGTTCTGAAATATCCCTCGGTGTACCTAACGTTCCGCAAGGTTCCGTGAAAGTGTCCGCCAATGGCCGTATCCTCCAGGAAAACATAGACTATACCGTGGATTACGTCTTCGGTCGTGTAAAGATCATCAACGAAGGTCTGCTGAATTCAGGTACCCCGATCAAGATATCGCTGGAGAGCAACTCCCTGTTCAACATCCAGTCGAAAACGCTGATGGGTGCCCATATGGACTACCGCATTTCCAAGGACTTCAATTTGGGTGCGACGGTGCTGAACCTGACGGAACGCCCGCTGACCCAAAAAATTCAGATAGGGGATGAACCGATCTCAAATACCATCTGGGGGCTTGATGGAAGCTACCGAACCGAATCACGCTTTCTGACCAAAATGGTGGATAAGCTTCCCTTCCTTGAGACGAAGGAAATATCCACCATATCCGTGGATGCCGAGTTTGCCAACCTGGTTCCCGGTCACCAGCGGGCCATCGGAAAGGACGGAACCGCTTACATCGATGACTTCGAAGGCAGTGAAACATCCATTGATATCAAATCTTTCGGTGCATGGACGCTGGCAAGCACGCCGCAAGGCCAACCCGGCATATTCCCGGAAGGTGGCTTGTTCAATGATCTGAACTATGGAAAAAACCGCGCGAAGCTGGCCTGGTATTTTATCGATCCTTCGTTCCTGAGACAGGATTCACAGACTCCGGATCACATCAAGAATGACCTGGATGCTCAGTCTGACCACTACAGCCGCGAGGTTTTCCAGCAGGAGATCTTCCCGAATCGTCAGGCGGCCAACGGTCAGCCCACCAACCTTTCCGTCCTTAACCTTGCGTTCTATCCCGGTGAAAGAGGACCTTACAACTACGACGTCAACTCGGGTACCTATTCCAAAGGTCTGAACCCCGATGGTACATTGATTGATCCATCTTCAAGATGGGCAGGTATCATGCGGAAGATTGAAACGAATGACTTTGAAGCTTCCAACATCGAGTTCATCGAGTTCTGGGTGATGGACCCCTATCTGTACGATCCTTCACACAGCGGTGGTGATCTTTATTTCAACCTTGGAAACATCTCCGAGGACGTATTGAAAGACTCCCGCAAATTCTTTGAACATGGATTGCCTTCCGGCCCCGACGGAGACCTTTATGATGTTACCGCATGGGGAAGGGTTCCTGTTGTGCAGTCGCTGGTGGATGGATTCAGCAATGATGAAAATGCACGAATTTATCAGGACGTAGGTTTCGACGGATTACGGGATGTCGATGAGAAAGTATTCTTCGATTCCACCTATGTGCGGCAAATTGCCAGTTCTCCCGGTCTGGGTACCACCAGTCAGGCATACATACAGGCCAGCAACGACCCTTCCGGTGATAACTACCACTATTACATGGGCGATGATTACGATCAGGCGAAACTGGGGATATCCGAACGCTATAAAAGATACAATGGCCCTGACGGAAACTCACAGGAGAGCACGGGCAACGAAGTTACCCAGGCAACATCTATTCCCGACAAGGAAGACCTGAACCGGGACAATACCCTCAGCGAAAATGAAAGCTATTTTCAGTACCATGTAAGCATGCGTCCTCAGGATCTCGTGGTGGGCCAGAACCACATTACCGACAAGGTGGAGCATGAGATGGAGTTGCCCAATGGCAAAACTGAAACCGTTTCCTGGTATCAGTTCCGGATACCGATAAAAAGTCCGGAAGATATTGTGGGCAGTATCTCTGATTTTCGCTCCATTCGCTTCATGCGGATGTATATGAAAAATTTCGACAAGCCGGTAATCTGCCGCTTTGCCACCCTGGAACTGGTACGCAGCGAGTGGCGTAAATTCACGGATCTTCTTTACCCGGGTGAATACCTGCCCGACGACAACGACGGAAGCACCACCTTCGACCTCACTACAGTAAATATCGAGGAGAACGGTTATAAAACGCCGGTCGCTTATATCCTTCCTCCGGGTATCAACCGTGAGGCGGACATTTCCACCACCAACCTGCGTCAGTTGAATGAACAGTCGTTGCTCTTCCGGGTCTGTGATCTGAAAGACGGGGATGCAAGGGCTGCTTTTAAGAATGTGGATTTTGATGTGCGTTCCTACAAAAAGCTGAGGATGTTCATTCACGCAGAAGCCTTCGGCAATAATAGCCTCAATGACAATGACCTCTCGGTGATCATCCGGTTGGGAACGGATTTCAGTGATAACTATTACGAATATGAGATTCCCTTGAAGGTAACGCCGGCAGGATCCACAGACCCCTATGCGGTATGGCCTGAGGTTAATAACCTGGAGCTGGACTTTACCGTGTTGCAAAAGGTGAAGCAAAACCGAAACATCCGGTTGATTACGGACCCGAATATTAATTTATTGACGCCTTATCAGGAGACCGACGGAAAAAATTATGTGGTGGTAAAAGGTAACCCGAACCTCAGCGACATTCGCAAGATCATGATCGGGGTGCGTAATCCGAAAGCAGATGCCTCGAGGCCGGCAGACAATGATGACGGTACTTCAAAATGTGCGGAAGTCTGGGTGAATGAACTGCGCCTGGCAGACTTTGATGAAAAAGGCGGATGGGCGGCCAATGCGAGGGTGAATGCACGGCTGGCGGATTTCGGGAACATCGCTGTGTCCGGTAACCTGAGTACCGTTGGTTTCGGATCCATTGAGAAGAAGGTGAGCGAACGGCAAAGGGAAAATACACAGGCGTATGATGTCTCTTCCAACCTGGAGCTGGGTAAATTTCTTCCTGAAAAAACCGGTATCAAAGTGCCGATGTATGTGGGGCATTCCGAAGGCTATTCCATGCCCCAGTTCAATCCCCTGGATCCAGATATCCTGCTGAAACCCATCCTTGACAACGACGCCATTCCCATACATCAAAGGGATTCCATCAGAAGTACGGCCCAAACCTTTAACAAAAGAAGAAGCCTCAATTTTACCAATGTCCGGAAAGACAACACCAGCGGAGGTAAGGCGCGTTTTTATGACGTATCCAACCTGAGCGCTACATACGCCTATACGGAATCATATATGCGCAATGTGCAGACGGCACACCTGACCATGCGTACCTACAGAGGAGGGCTTACATACAACTTCAATACTACCCCCAAACCGGTACAGCCCTTTAAGAATGTGGGCTTCCTGAAGTCCAAACACCTGCGCCTCTTCAGGGATTTTAACTTCTACACCATGCCCTCAAGGGTGTCCATTCGTACCGATCTGAACAGGATGTATTCAGAATCATTGCTGCGGAATACCTCCAATTCTTCTTTGTTGCAGATCACGGAAACCTACAACAAATCATTTACCATGGGACGGTATTACGATGTGAAGTACGACCTGACCAAGTCCCTGAAGCTCGATTACAATGCCGTGAACCAGGCCCGGATCGATGAACCGGAAGGGCGTATAGATACCGACGAAGAAAAAGATTCTGTTCGCACCAACCTGTTCAACGGAGGAAGAACCACCACCTTTGGCCAACGGGTAAGTGCCAGTTACAACCTTCCCCTGAACATGATCCCCGCTCTGAACTGGATGACGGTGAGCACACGCTATACAGGAAACTACGATTGGCGTGCGGCGTCACTGGCAACAAAACATCTCGGAAATACCATTCAGAATAGCAACCAGAAACAGATCAATGGTCAGGTAAATTTGCAAACACTCTATAATAAAATACCGGCCCTTAAAAAGCTGGCACAGGAAGACAAGCCAACCAGAGGGAACCCGGCAGCAAAAAAGCCCGAGCCTCCCAAGAACGAAGAAGATAGCACAAAGAAGAAAAAGGAAAAGGATCCGCAACAATATGATGTTCTGAAGTACCTGGGCCGACTGGTGATCAGCGTGAAGAATATTTCTGTGAACTATTCGGAAACCCGCGGTACCACCCTGCCCGGTTATCTTCCGAAGACCTACATCGCCGGTATTGAAAAATACCACTCTGATGGAATAAGCCAATACAACGACCAACTGGCGCCGGGTATCCCGTATGTTTTTGGTATGGGTCAGGATCTGATCAGGGAAAATGCGGCAACCTACGGATGGATTACCCGGGACACCCTGCTGAACAATCCGTTCATGCAAACCTATGTGCAGAATATCAATATCAGAAGTACCATACAACCCCTCAAAGACCTTAAGATAGATGTAACGGCCACCCGGAATTACAGCGAGAATTACCAGGAATATTTCCGATGGGACGGAGCTTCCGGATATAAAAGTTACAGTCCGATGGAAACCGGTAATCTGAGCGTATCCTTTATAGCCTGGGGTACCGCGTTCAAGGGTGATGATAAAAACGGTAATTCGAAGGTGTTCCAGAAATTCCTCGATTTACGATCGCAGATTTCGCCAAGACTCGGGCAGAAGAACAGCAACTCCACCGGTCCCGTGATAGGACAGTATTGGGATGGATACGGGCAGAATTCCCAGGATGTCATGATCCCGGCATTCATTGCAGCCTATGGAAACAAGAGTGCATCCACGGTAACATTGAGCCCGTTTAACATGCTTCCCAAACCCAACTGGACCGTAAACTACACAGGCTTTATGAAGATGGAATTCTTCAAAAAGCGATTCAAATCATTTAATATGAATCATGGTTACCGGTCTTCATTCAATGTCGGATCATACACCACCAACCTGTTGTATTCCGAACAGAACGGGGCTGCCTATAACCGTGATGTGAACGCCAATTTCATATCACAGCGACAGATCAACCAGGTATCGATCACCGAACAGTTCAGCCCGTTGATCAATGTGGATGCCACCTGGAACAACAGCCTTATTACCAAGGTTGAAATTCGTAAGGACCGGAATCTGTCCATGAATTTTGCCAACAGCCAGTTGATGGAGCAGCGGGGAAGAGAACTTGTCATCGGCGGTGGGTATCGCATCAAGGATCTCGAACTGCCTATCAAGGTGGGTAAGTCAAACCTGAAGAGTGACCTTAATCTGAGAGCGGATCTGTCTTTCAGGAATAACCTGACCACCAGGAGATGGGAAGAAAATGGCAACATCATCAATCAGGCTTCAGGAGGTAACAACACCATCTCCATCAAAACATCGGGTGACTACGTGATCAATGAGCGGTTTAATGTTCGTGTTTTCTTTGACAGGATCATTACCAAACCGGCACTGAGTTCCGCCTTTCCCACGTCGAATACCAGTGCCGGTGTAAGCGTACGGTTTACCCTTGCTCAATGATAATATCACGCATCTTTCAAACCCTAATTTCGCACTAATTTCCTTCCTTGTCAGCTTTGGAAAAAAATGTATTTTTGACAAAAAATTAACAAAATGAACATTCCTGAAAACCTGAAATACACCAAAGACCACGAGTGGGTGCGCATCGAAGGAGAGGTCGCCTTTATCGGTATTACGGATTTCGCGCAAGGAGAACTGGGCGATATTGTTTTCCTGGATATTAATACGATCGGTGATACCCTGGCCAAAGAGGATGTATTTGGTACGGTGGAAGCAGTGAAGACCGTATCCGACCTGTTCATGCCCCTGTCCGGGGAAGTGCTGGAATGGAATGATTCTCTCGAAGCAAATCCCGAATCGATCAATAAAGATCCGTATGGAGATGGTTGGATGGTGAAGATTTCCATCGGTGAATCCTCTGAACTGGAGGATCTTCTATCTGCCAACGAATACAAGGAATTGATCGGAGAGTAACCGGTCATGCTTTTCAGGCATTTCGCGTTTCCCGTTTTTTGGGCATTACTGATCCTTGGACTTTGCGGTCTGCCGGGTGATGAGCTACCGGATAGTGACCTGTGGGATTTGTTGTCATTTGACAAGGCAGCACATGCCATTCTCTTTGCAGTGCTGGTATCTTCCCTGATCGTTGCTTTCAGTAAACAACATCCGTTCTATGCCTTACGTTATCATGCCAGGAGCACTGCCGTGATCATTGGTTTTGTCTATGGTACCCTGATCGAAGGACTGCAGCTGATCATCTTCAGTCAACGATCCGGAGATCTGATGGACATGATGGCCAACGGGATCGGTTGTCTGGCCGGATTGATCATGTTCTACACCGTTTATGGGAAGTCACCGGAGATGTTTTCCCGGAGATAGCCAACGAAACAGGCTTGTATTCTAAATAAAAAAATATGTAAATTAGCACGGATAAAGGGCCGCTGAAACCTTTTAGATATCGTATTATGAGCGTAAAAAAATCACCGGAAGCCGATCTTGAGAAAAAGCGGCCGACTTACATGCTGATCAGTTATGCCGCAGTATTGTGCGTTATTCTGATCGGGTTTGAAATAAAGGTATTTGACAGAACCCTGATGGATCTGGGAGACGTGATGGTGGATGACATTGCGGAAGAAATGATTCCGGTCACCCGTCAGGAAACACCACCACCACCACCACCGCCACCACCACCCGCACCGCCGGAAGAGATAGAGATCGTGGAAGATGACCAGGAGGTCAATGAAACTCCTGTGTTTCAGTCTGAGATCGATGAAAAAACCGAGATCGCGCCCATGGAAATGGTGCAGGAAGAAGAAGCGGCTCCTGAGATTTTTGTAATCGTGGAAGATATGCCCAGATTTCCTGGCTGTGAAGATGAAAAGAGCAAAGCCGAAAAGGAAAAATGCGCGTTCATCAACATGCAGAAGTTCATTGTGAAGAATATGAATTATCCGCCTAAAGCACTGGACGCAGGTATCACCGGTACGGTGTATGTGAACTTTGTGGTGATGCCTGATGGTTCCATCAAGGATGCGAAAATCGCCCGCGGAATCGGAGGCGGATGTGATGAAGAAGCACTTCGTGTGGTAAGCTCCATGCCCAAATGGAAACCCGGAAAACAACGTGGTAAACCCGTGATGGTAAGCTTTAACCTTCCTGTAAAATTTGCACTGAAGTAGATTTGAAAATATAAGCATAAAAAAAGCCGAACAATTTGTTCGGCTTTTTTTATATCCCTAAACGAATCAGGTCCACGTGATCAAATGATCATACCGGCGCCTACCGTCTCATTTGTACCCTCGTCAACAAGGATCACACTTCCTGTGCTTCTGTTTTTACGGTAGGAATCAAAGAACAACGGTTGTGTTGTACGCAGGGATACCCGTCCTATCTCATTTAAACCAAGCGAATCAACATCCTCTATGCGGTGCAACGTATTGATATCTACCCGGTACTTGATCTCTTTGACCACACACTTTGCATCCTTGGATGTGTGCATGATCACATATTTGTTGCGTACGCTTAATTTCTTCTCATTCATCCAGCAGATCATGATTTCAAGATCCTGGCTCACATTCGGTGCGTTGTCTTCCCTTACGATCATATCCCCGCGACTAATGTCGATGTCGTCTTCCAGGGTCATGGTCACCGACATAGGTGCGAACGCTTCTTCCAGACGTTCATCCATCAGATGTATGGACTGGATCTTTGACGTGAACCCGGAAGGAAGAACCATCACCTGGTCGCCTACCTTGAACACGCCACCGGCAATGCGTCCGGCATAGCCCCGGAAGTCGTGATATTCATCAGATTGCGGGCGAACCACGTACTGCACCGGGAAACGACGATCGATGTGGTTGTTGTCACTGGCGATATGAATGTTCTCCAGCAGGTATAACAGCGTAGGTCCGTCATACCATTTCATATTCTCAGACCTGTTCACCACGTTATCGCCTTTCAATGCGGAGATCGGGATAAAGCGAACGTCCGTTACATCCAGCTTTGAAGCGAATGCCTCGAAATCTTTCCGGATCTTCTCAAATGCTTCCTGCTTGTATTCAACCAGGTCCATCTTGTTGATACAAAGCACCACGTGGGGTATACGGAGCAGAGATGCGATGAATGCATGCCGGCAGGTCTGTTCTACCACACCCTGGCGGGCATCCACAAGAATGATGGCCAGGTTGGCGGTGGATGCTCCCGTTACCATATTGCGGGTGTATTGTATATGGCCGGGTGTATCTGCGATGATGAATTTACGCTTGGGCGTGGCGAAGTAGCGATACGCCACATCAATGGTGATACCCTGTTCGCGTTCTGCACGAAGCCCGTCCGTCAGCAAAGCCAGATCGACCTCACCACTGCCACGTTTCATGCTGGTTTCTTTAATGGCCTCGTATTGGTCTTCGAAGATCGACTTGCTATCGTAAAGCAGCCGACCGATCAAAGTACTCTTACCGTCGTCTACGCTTCCAGCGGTGGTGAAGCGCAGCAGCTCCATATTCAGGTAGCCTTCGGTGTCAACGTTGTTTGTCATAATTGGGAATATGATTTGATCCGGACTCATGCCGGACAGGGATTCGATTAAAAATAACCGGCTTTCTTTCTGTCTTCCATAGCAGCTTCGGAGCGTTTGTCGTCGGCCCGGCCACCTCTTTCGGTGATGCGTGAAGCGGCCACTTCTGAAATGATATCCTGCAAGGTACTGGCAGGAGATTCAACCGCACCTGTGCATGTCATGTCGCCAATGGTGCGGAAACGAACCACCTTGCGTTCCACCTCTTCCGTGTCCTTCAGATTCAGGTATTCGGAGGCGGCAAGCCACATACCATCTCTTTTGATCACTTCTCTTTCGTGACTGAAATACAGTGAAGGCAGGTCAATATTTTCCAGGAGGATGTATTGCCAAACATCCATTTCTGTCCAATTGCTGATCGGGAATACACGGAAGTGCTCACCGATGAGTTTCTTTCCATTGAAGAGGTTCCACAGCTCGGGGCGTTGGTTCTTCGGGTCCCACTGCCCGAACTCGTCGCGGTGTGAGAAGAAACGTTCCTTGGCACGTGCCTTTTCTTCGTCTCTGCGTGCGCCACCCATGGCGGCATCAAATTTGTGTTCCTCGATGGTGTCTAGCAAGGTTACGGTTTGCAGGGCATTCCGGCTGGCGTTGAATCCTTTTTCCTCGGTCGCTCTTCCGCTATCGATGGATTCCTGTACACTGCCAACAATCAGACGTGCCCCGATCTTTTCCACCAACCGATCTCTGAATGCGATGGTTTCGTCAAAATTATGACCGGTATCGATATGCACCAGAGGGAAGGGAAGACGGGCAGGCCAGAAAGCTTTTCTTGCCAGGTGGAGCATCACGATTGAATCTTTTCCTCCTGAGAAAAGCAAGGCGGGTTTTTCGAATTGCGCAGCAACCTCGCGGATCACATAGATGGATTCGGCTTCCAGTTCGCGCAGGTGACTTAAATTATAGGACTTCATGCTTTCGTGTCTTTCTATAAATGCTTTTATGAATCGCTCCGGTCTTTGGTGATCCGGGGTTCTATAAAATCCAGTAACTGTTGAACGGCCTCATCAATGCTGGATTGATCCGTGCGAATCTCTACATCCGGATGCTCGGGAGCCTCGAATGGCGCACTGATGCCAGTGAAGTCCTTGATCTCTCCTGCCCGTGCTTTCTTGTACAAGCCCTTCACATCACGATCTTCACAAACTTCAATGGGTGCATTCACATAAACTTCAACAAAGTTCTCTGTCCCGATGATCTTACGTGCCATTTCCCGGTATGCCCGGGTGGGACTTACAAAGCAATTGATGGTGATGATGCCACAATCAAGGAATAACTTTGAGACCTCGGCTACCCTTCGGATATTCTCATTCCGGTCGTCTTCGGAAAATCCCAGGTTGTTGTTGATGCCGGCCCGCACATTGTCACCGTCGATCACCTGCGTAAAGAACTTTTTCTCAAAAAGTCTGCGCTCAAGCGATTTGGCCAGGGTGCTTTTTCCGGATCCGGACAAACCTGTCATCCAGATCACCATGGCTTTTTGCTTCAGGAAATCTTCTTTTTCCTTTCGCCCCAGAATCTGATCGAAAATGGGGTAAATATGTTTTTCTTCTGACCGGTTCATGGTTTTGGGAATGCAAAGATAGTAATTAGTCGTTAGTAGAAAGTCGGGAGAGGTTCCCGGGTGGTGTGAAGTAGGCAGTAGGCAGTAGGCAGGAGGCAGTGCGTAACGCGTGAGGCTGGCGGGGTAGGGTTTGCTGATGGGTACGGGGGGGTGTATGATGTATGATGTGTGATGTGTGATGTGTGATGTGGAGGTTCGGCGAAGGTTCCCGGATCGTTCTACTCCCGGGACTTATGTACATTC
>JAGQZQ010000062.1 GCA_020435415.1 Flavobacteriales bacterium | reverse complement strand
CATCTCCGGTTCTACGTATTGGGCCACTGAAGCCGTGCCGATGGGACGCATCTGAATGCCGCCACGTATAGCCAGAACCGTGATGGAAAGGGTAAGGATGGTTGAAATAATGTAGAATTTCCATGATTTGATGTCCGGATTATTTTGT
Organism: Flavobacteriales bacterium; assembly: GCA_020435415.1. Classification (NCBI taxonomy): domain Bacteria; kingdom Pseudomonadati; phylum Bacteroidota; class Flavobacteriia; order Flavobacteriales; species Flavobacteriales bacterium. The sequence continues at coordinate 19,938 of JAGQZQ010000062.1, read as the reverse complement.
TGACGGATGACCATGAAGCGCTTATCCAACCGGTTTAATAACCACACGAGTGCCAGACATCCTGCGGGAACGTACCAGTAATCCAGCAGAAACCTGGGCAGGAGGTTCCAGAAGTCGCTGCCGCTGGCCATCAGGTCCAGCACATCAATGGTGGTTCGTTTTCCGATAAACTTGAAGTATTCAACATCGATCAGGTTGGATAGCAATCCGAGTGCATTGGCCAGCACAAACAGTACATGCATGATCTTCTCTTTTTTGATCCACGGGATCAGGGACAGAATGATCAGTGGGGCATGAGTCATGGCTACAGCGGAGGCATCTATGCGTAAACCCACCATTAACGTAATCATAACAGAAAACCCTGAAACGTTTACCGCACCCGGGTTGAATGCGAAGAATAACAACCGGCACAAAGTGAATATCAACATTGACAAGCCAAGGCGGCTGGCAAGTAAACGCAAATCGGATTTGTTAACCATACCGTAAAGCTATCAAACTTAGGGCTTATAAAAACAACCTGAGGATAGATGGGATGCGGATTTGTGAAATTCTCGAACGATGATTAACTTCGCAGACCTTTGTGTTTGGCACACGATTTGCCTGACAGAGAGCCAAAGAATTTGACATAACCAAAACCAAAGAATGAACGACATGAAAAAGGTAAGAACTTTAATGCTATACATGCTTGTTGGTAGCGTAGGTTTCCTGACGAGCTGTAAGAAAGATGACGACGACGACGGTACCGATAAATCTCCAACTATGAATTTTGTTGGCGGTGCGGGCTATGTTGACAGCAACGTGCAACTGACCGTAGGCGACGCCTTCAAAGTAGGTGTAAGTGCAGCTTCAAATGCCACCACCAGCACCAAACTGGTGAGCTTTAAAGTGACACGTACAGCCAACAACAATCCTGTTACTGTATTGGATTCTACGTTGAATGCGAAAAGCATGAGCACATGGACTTACAACTTCACTGCTCAATCTTCAGTAGGCACAGAAAGTTTCAAGTTCACCATTACAGATGCAGACGGTGAGTCCGCTTCACTCAGCTTTACCGTTGAAACGGTAGCCAGTGGTGCAATTGACACCCATACCGGTCTTCAGGCCGGTGCACAAAGCAACACCACCCTGGGTAGCTTTATCGGTCTGTCCAACGGAACCATTTATAAATCAGCAGATGCGCCTGCCAACTCGGCAAGTGTAGATGCGGTTTACTACGTGCCTACCGGCGGAACGCCATCATTCGGTGCTCCGGACGATACCGAAGCAGACGGTGTATTTAATACCCTGCCTTTCACTGGCGGCACCACCAACGGCACCCGTTTCGTAAACCTGTCTTCATCCATGACCGCTACCCAGTTCGATGCAATCACAGACGACACTGCGATCCTGAGCAACGTAGGTACGCCTACCAGCACCAAGGTCAGCAGTCTGGCAGTTAACAGCATCATCGGTTTCAAAACCGCAGCCGGTAAATACGGTCTGATCAAGGTTACTGCCGTAAGCAGCACAACTGCAACCGGATCAGCTACCTTTACCGTGAAGGTGCAGCAGTAAGCATACAATTTGAATAAGGAAAAACCCCGGTACATCACCGGGGTTTTTTTTTGCTGTTTTGAAACTCCGGTTTTGCATGTAACTTTGTGAAACACAAAACCCTTTAATCATGACAAAATTAAGACCATACCTCTGGATAGGCATCGTATGTGCTATGGCTGCTTGTGGCGGTGGTGGAAAAAGTGAAGAAGAACTTCGTACGGAGAAGGAGCGCAATGATTCCATCTACGAAGCCGAACGGAACCTCATGGAAGAAGAAATGGCTGCGGAACAGGCCAGGCTTGATTCCCTCGCCAATCTGGAGATGCAGCAGGATTCTATGGTTACGGATTCCATGAAAACCGAGTAGGCGGAAATGCCATCCGGTACCACATCAGCTCCGGTCATGGAGTTCAAAAAGCGGTCATACAACAATGACCGCCTAAAGGAGCTTTATCGTGCACTGCTAAAACCCAGATTAATTGAAGAGAAGATGCTGGTGCTGCTCCGGCAGGGTCGCATCTCCAAATGGTTCTCCGGCATAGGCCAGGAGGCGGTATCCGTTGGTGCGGCACTTGCACTGGAGTCCGATGAATTTATTTTACCCATGCACCGCAACCTGGGTGTCTTTACTTCCAGGGATATTCCCATGCAACGATTGTTCGCCCAGTTCCAGGGCAAGGATTCCGGCTTCACCCATGGCAGGGACCGGTCCTTTCACTTCGGTACAACGGAGCATCACATCGTTGGCATGATCAGTCACCTCGGGCCCCAAATGGGCATCGCAGACGGCATCGCCCTGGCACATAAGCTGAAGAAAGAAAAGAAGGTGAGCCTGGTATTTACCGGAGACGGGGCTACCAGTCAGGGAGACTTCCACGAAGCCATGAATGTGGCCGCGGTGTGGGATCTTCCTGTGATCTTCGTGATAGAGAACAACGGCTACGGGCTTTCCACCCCGTCCAACGAACAATTCCGCTGTACCTACATTTCCGATCGGGCCAAAGGATATGGAATGGAGTCGGTTAGGATTGATGGGAATAACATTCTTGAAGTGTACCATACCATCAGTCGCACGGCCGCATCCATGAGAAAGTCACCCAGACCGGTGATGGTGGAATGCATGACCTTCAGAATGCGTGGCCATGAAGAAGCCTCCGGCACCAAATACGTGCCCGCCGAACTGATGGAAGCGTGGGCCAAGAAGGATCCGGTGAATAACTATGAGGCCTACTTACTGAAAGAAGAGATACTGGATGAGGTCGAAGTAGACAGCATCCGGGCCGAGATCAAAAAAGAAATTTCTGATGCCCTGGATATCGCTTTTGCCGCCGATACCATCCAACCGGATACGGATAAAGAATTGGGGGATGTTTACAATCAACAGGAGATACCTACGATAGCTCCATCCGGAGAGGTCCGGGAACTACGCTATGTGGATGCCCTTTCCGAAGGCCTGCGGCAAGCCATGGAAAAACACCACAACCTGGTGATCATGGGGCAGGATATTGCAGATTACGGTGGCGTATTCAAAGTCACCGAAGGATTTACCGAGCGCTTTGGGAAAGACAGGGTACGCAATACCCCGCTATGCGAAAGTGCTATTGTGGGGGCGGCACTCGGGCTCTCCATTCATGGTTTCAAAGCGATCATGGAAATGCAGTTCGCGGATTTTGTGACCTGCGGTTTCAATCAGATCATAAACAATCTCGCCAAATTGCATTACCGGTGGGGACAATATGCCGATGTGGTGATCCGGATGCCCACGGGCGCAGGTGTGGCGGCAGGCCCTTTTCATTCCCAATCCAACGAAGCATGGTTTACGCATACACCCGGACTGAAAGTGGTGTACCCGGCTTTTCCGGCGGATGCCAAAGGCTTGCTTGCAGCATCCATTGAAGATCCGAATCCCGTGATGTTCTTTGAACATAAGGCGCTGTACAGAAGCATCACCGGTCCGGTACATGGGGAATATTATACACATGAATTGGGGAAAGCTGCCACCATCCGTTCCGGAGATGAGGTAACGATTGTGACCTATGGCTTTGGTGTGCACTGGGCCCTGGAGACCCTTGACCGGCACCCCGAAATATCCGCTGACCTGATAGACTTGCGGACCCTGGTGCCACTGGATCTCGATGCCATCCTTGCCAGCGTCAGGAAAACCGGCAAGGCCATCATTCTGCATGAAGACTCCCTTACCGGTGGTTTCGGAGGAGAGATTGCGGCATTGATCAATGAACATGCCTTTGAGGACCTTGACGCTCCTGTGGTGCGTTCTGCCAGCCTCGACACCCCTGTTCCCTTTGTATCTGAACTCGAATGGAATTTTCTGCCTAAAGCCCGTTTTGAAACGCAGCTCATGGCATTGATAAATTATTGAGATATTAGGGCAATGATGTAGGTGTGAACCCATCTTTCAATGCCCTTGTTATCCAAACGCTTCAATCCCCAATGTCCAATGACTATCCCAGTGTCTAATGTCCTATAGTCTAATTTCCAATGTCCAATGACCAATTTCTAATGCCCGACCGCCTAGGAAGATGATATTTAAGAGACCAGGTAAAGCAGACGAGGCATTATGGATATGCTTTTTTATGCTGCCTTTCGTTGCCACTGTAGGAGTGAAGGACGAAAGTGTGGCATTCGGAATCCTGGTGGGTTTTCTGGCCGGATTATATGGCCTGGGTTTATTCTGGTTTATCCGAAGGAAAAAGAAATGGTGGCGTTGGGTATCGCTGGCCTTTTCCATATTGCTGGCGGTCGTGGTCAGTGAATCTTTTGACCGCATCGTTACGCATTACCGTCATAACCGGATCATTGAAAAACACTATACGATGGGTGAGCTCAAGAGCAGGGTTCGCCTCATTGACGGAAAGAAAGAGGGAGAATGGATATCCTGGCACCGGAATGGCCATATCGCAGAGACGGGTTACTACAGGAATGACATTGTAAGGGGCTGGTGGCGCTATTATGATGATGATGGTGCATTGGAAAGGGAAGGGTTGTATGTCAATAATGAGCGAATGGGGACGTGGTACAGCTGGTATCCGGACGGCACCTTACGGTCCCGGGGTCACTATATGCACGATGTGTTGCATGGCAGCTGGACCTACTGGCATCCCAACGGTGTCCTCGCTGAATACGGCTTGCTTGTTGACGGATGGGAGCAGGGACGGTGGATCCAGCAGGATGAACAGAAAAAGTATATAACCATCAAGTATTATGGAAATGGCAGAGTCAGAGACAAGCGTGAACGCCCGCAATGAACGTCACGTGTGGACACCCGAAGGAATATCGCCGTTGGATAACTTCCGGGTGCCTTTGAACGACCTGGCCATGTTCCGGGGCTATGGCATATTCGACTATTTCCGAACCTACGGAAGAAAACCTTTTCGTTTGCCGGATCACCTGGAAAGATTTTACCGTTCTGCAAAACTCATGGGCCTGGAAATTCCTGCCGCGAAGGAGGCATTGACCAAGGCCGTTGATGATTTGCTCGAAACATCCCAGCTCAAAGAAATTGGTTTCCGGATGCTTCTGACCGGCGGATACACCACCGATAGCATGACTTCCGAACACCCCAACCTCTTTATGATCTCGGAACCGTTGCCTGCATTCAATACAACCGGTTTTGCAGAGGGGGTGGCATTGCAGCTGTCCGATTATACCCGGGAGTTACCGGAAGTCAAGACCATTAATTATCTGCACAGCATCCGGTTGTTGCCGGAGCGTAAAAAGGAAAATCTCTACGAAGTACTCTACCACCAGCAGGGAGAGATCAGGGAAGGCTCGCGCAGTAATTTTTTCATGGTGATCAACGGTGTGTTGTATACGGCAGGAGATGGCGTTCTGAAAGGCATCACCCGCAAGGTCATTATAGAACTGGCCTCATCTTTAGGATTGAAAGTAGTGGAAGATCGCATAACCCTGGAAGAGCTTGCGCAAGCGGATGAAGCGTTTTTAACCGGTACCAATACCAAGGTCATGCCTGTGGTGAAAGTGGGAGATCATGTGATCGGGGGTGGAACACCGGGGCCGGTGACACGGAAGCTGATGGCAGCGTTTGATGAATATAGCGGAGGGTGAAAAACAGATCCTCTGTGATCTCACGTAGTTCATATTGCCTGGCAAGATGGTAACACTACAGTGTTGAGCGAAGGTTCCCGGATCACAACGATACCGGCACATGCGCACTTCGTCTTGTTATACTAGATGTGTTCAGCTTGAGCATTATTCCCGACTTAATAAGGCGTTAGCCACATAATTTACCTGACACTTGGGCACGTAGGTATCCTGACTTGCGTTAAACCTTCTGGTGTATAACCCCGAAGGGGTGAAAGTATTATAGCCCGATATTTTATTATGATTCCGGGAACCCCATCCCGCACCGGCTGAAGATCATTCTCATTGTACCTTTAGCAAACCACAGCCGGTGCGGGATGGGGTTCTGTAAAAATCCGGGGATATTTGTTTTCTATAGTTCTTTCACCCCTTCGGGGTTGGAGAAAAACTGTATGTTGAATTATTCCCGAGGTTTAGTACATTATACTCCGATAACATCATGCCTTCAACCCGAATAAACTTATCTGGTCAACGCGGTAATGAATGGCAGTTTTAATGTGATGAAGGTTGTAGCTTTAAGCTACAGGATAGACAGACGAAGGTGCAACCTTCGCCTAACCTCACCTACGGCCGAAGAAAACCTAGGCAAGTCTATCGAAAGCTGATGGCGGCGTTTGATGAATATAGCGGAGGGTGACAGGATAGCAGAGCCCTTGTATAACGGAACCTTCGCCGAACCAAAGGTATTGTAGGTGATCAATGTGTCGGACAATAGAAATCGGACGATAGATATCAGATAATAGACACCAGATAGTAGACATCAGACAATAGACATCAGACAATAATTGAATCATCACCACGGCCTGCCCTGCACTGTCCTAAGCTTCGGCTGGCAGGTTTTCAAATCACCACATCACCAAATCACCAAATCACCAAATCACCACATCGCCACATCACCAAATCATCTACCATCACGCAGGACGGGACAGGATCACCACTTCTTCTTCCAGCACTTCCGCGCCAATCACTTCTGACAGTCGGACATGATGCCGGAGGTTCTGGCAGGCGGCCATATCATGCATGGCATATGCCACAAGGTAACTATGGTAATCACCGGGACTTGAAAAGAAGTGTTGCCTTTCTCCCGATGGAAGTCTTTCTTCCCAGATCACACCGTAAACCACTTTCCCGGATTTCAACTTGAACCGACAGGGCTTTTCAAAAAATATGCTGAACTCATTCGTCGTCATACCTATGGCTTAAAAACTTGGCTACTATTACGCATGGTTCTGGTTCCGGGTTGGTAAAAACGACGTGGAATTATTAACAACTTTTGCACAGTCACACGTTACCAACACCCGCCCCAACGTATAGCTAAAGCTGTTATCTTTACACGGATGAACATCCAGCGGGAACATAGGAGTATCAGGCATTGGTCAAGACAGGACCGGCCCCGCGAAAAAATGTTTGACATGGGGGCGGCGTCACTTACCGACAGTGAACTGCTGGCCATCCTGCTTCGATCCGGATATAAGGATGGCTCGGCGGTAGACCTCGCACGCAAGCTGATGGAAGCAGCAGACCACAAACTATCCCGGCTGAGTACCATGGGCGTGAAGGAACTGAAGCAGTTCAAGGGGATGGGTGAGGCCAAAGCACTTACCGTGATGGCGGCCATGGAGCTCGGAAGGCGAAGAAGGCTTGCCGGATACGAAGAGTTTCCTGCGATCTCCGGCAGCAGTGATGCCTTTGATCTGATCGCTCCGGTGTTGGAAGATCTTTCCCACGAAGAATTCTGGGTGCTGTTCCTGAACAGGGCCAACCGCATGATAGCCAAAGCTTCTGTGAGCCGTGGCGGCGTGAGTGGTACCGTTGCCGACCCCAAAATAATTTTTAAATTGGCACTGGAGCACCTCGCATGCGGTGTGATCCTTTGTCATAACCACCCTTCAGGGAATGTGAAGCCCAGCAACGCCGATAAAATTCTGACGGAAAAGCTGAAGGCCGCCGGACATTTTCTGGAGATACAGGTACTTGACCACCTGATCATCGGAGGTCATGCCTATTTTAGCTTTGCCGATGAAGGACTGTTGTAGCCGATAAAATATGATTAAACTATTGACCATCGTAGGGGCCAGACCCCAGATCATCAAGGCCTCCGCCATGAACCGGGCCATCCGGTCTACATTCCCGGATAGCATGACCGAAGTGATCCTCCATACCGGACAACACTACGACAAGGAGATGTCCGAAGTGTTCTTTACCGAGCTGGATATTCCCGCTCCCGACTACCAGTTGCATGTCGGTTCACTGTCACATGGCAAGCAAACCGCGCGGATGATTGAAGGGATTGAAGAGGTGATCCTCACCGAGAAACCCGATGTTGTGCTGGTTTACGGTGATACCAATTCCACCCTGGCCGGTGCCCTCGCCGCTTCGAAGTTGCATGTGCCACTAGCACACATTGAAGCGGGTCTGCGTTCATTCAATAAATCCATGCCGGAAGAAGTGAACCGCGTTCTCGCCGACCACGTTTCGTCATTTTTATTTTGCCCCACACATACCGCCATTGAAAATCTGAAAAAGGAGGGATTTGACACGGAAGCATCTCCTCCGTTCAACCTGGATCATCCGGGTATTTTTCATTGCGGCGATGTGATGTATGATAATTCATTGCACTTCGCTGATGTCTCTGCAACCAGGTCCACCATCCTGCAGGATTGCCATCTGACACCGGACCGCTTTGTCCTGGCCACCGTTCACCGCGATAACAATACTGACGAACCGTCCCGCCTGAATGCCATCATGGAAGCATTGCTGACCGTGGCATGTGAAGAAGGCACCGTGGTTGTACTTCCCGCACATCCCAGAACCAGGAAAGCAATGGAACGGAATCTGGCCCCTGCACTGGAATCGGCGATCAGGGAGACGGAGGATTTTAAGATCATCCCACCCGTATCTTTCCTGGATATGATTGCCCTGGAGAAAAATGCGGAACTCATCCTGACAGACTCAGGTGGATTGCAGAAGGAAGCTTTTTTCTTCAAAAAACCGTGTGTTGTTCTCAGGGATCAGACTGAATGGGTGGAGCTGGTGGAGAACGGCACGTCGGCATTGGCAGGCGGCAGCCAGTCTACCCGGATACTGGATGCGGTCACGGGGCTTCGGGGGCTCTCTGATTACCCTGCGCCACCCATCTTCGGAGATGGAAAGGCAGCGGACTTCATTTGCAAACAACTGCTGGAACACCTGAAGTTTTAACATGATCCTGCTGTTCGCATCCAGGCCTACGAGCCGCATACGCTATGCGGTATCATTCTTGTTGCAGGACATCCTGGGGACACCGTTCGAGATCACCGATGATCTGGAACAGTTCAACGCCTTCACCGGTCCCCGGATCAATTACTCCCAGCAGAACATTCCCAATGCCTTGCATATTTTTCCTGCGGATATTCTTCAGGAACGGGGTGTATCACCACAGGAGGTACGTGTGATAAAGTGGGAGGGAACCAAGGCATTGTTTCCTTCGCCTCCTCATGCAGGCTTTCCCTTTGATCCGTTTGCCGCCGCATTCTACATGATCACGCGCTATGAAGAATATCTTCCTTTTATCAGTGATCAGCATCAAAGGTTCGAGGCACATGCATCGCTCGCCATGCAGGAGAATTTCCTCGCAGATCCCGTGGTGGACCGATGGGCCATCGCACTCGGCCATGCACTCCAAAAACAATTTCCCACCTTTTCTCCGGCACCGCGAAAGTACCGCTATCTATCCACCGTCGATATCGATAATGCCTATGCATACAAAGAGAAGGGGTTGATACGGACAGCCGGGGGTTATCTCAAGTCATTCGCAGCATTCGATCTGAATGAAGTGATTTTAAGAACACGTGTGCTGCTGCGGCAGGAGAGGGACCCGTACGATACCTACGAACAACTCCTGGATATTCAGAAACGCTATGACCTGCGCCCCATCTACTTTTTCCTGGTTGCAGATTATGGCCACAACGATAAGAACCTGTCGGTGCACAACAGGAGGTTTCAGGCCCTGATCAAGCGCCTGGCGGATTATGCCGATACCGGTGTTCATCCTTCCTACGGCTCCAACCAGCGACCGGAACAACTGCTTGTTGAATCACAGCGCCTTTCGGCCATTCTCAATAGAGAAACGGAACGCAGCCGCCAGCATTTTCTGAAAATGGCGATGCCGGAAACTTACCGGCGATTGCTGCTCGCCGACATTCACGAAGACCACACCATGGGCTTTGCGGAACAGATCGGCTTTCGCGCCGGCACCTGCACGCCGTTTCATTTTTATGACCTGGAACGCGAAGAGTGGACCGATCTGAAAGTGGTTCCTTTTCAGGTGATGGATGCCACATTGAAATATTATATGAAGCTAAAACCCGAAGAAGTGATCGGTCGGGTGAAACCATTGATAGACCAGGTGCGTTCTGTTAATGGACTCTTTGTAAGTCTGTGGCACAACGAGTCATTAAGCGAAAACGAAATATGGAAAGGGTGGAATCCGGTGTACGAAGAACTGGTCAGGGAGGCGCAGGCATCATGAAGCCCTCGTTCCGTTATATTCCACATGATCAGCTAGACAAGAAACGATGGGATGAAACCCTGGGCAGGTGTGTCAATGCCATGCCCTATGCGCAAAGTTATTTCCTGGATACGGTATGTCCCGGTTGGAATGCCCTGGTTTATGGCGACTATGAAGCGCTGTTCCCTTTTCCCACCGGAAAAAAAGCCTGGATCGGATATTCCTTTACACCTCCTTTTGTGCAACAGCTGGGATTGTTTAGCCCGATCAATCCTACCTCTTCACAAACAGATGACGTACTCCGGTTATGCACTGAACATGCTTTATGGATCGATCTCAAGATGAATCACGGACATCAGCAGTTGAGTGATGCGATCGTGCAACGCTGGAACAGAAACCTGGTGCTGGACCTTTCCCCGTCCTATGATGAGGTCCGGAAGAAGTACAGCACCAATCTCACACGCAATATAAAGAAGGGTAAGAAGAACAACATCCGCATCTCCACAGGAAATGATATCAAACCTGTGATAGCTTTGTTCAGAAGTGACCGGGGTAAGAACATTGATGGCATGGATGACCGTGCCTATGACCTCCTTGCCCGTTTGTATGACAAGGCCCTTGCGCACGGACAAAGCCAATTGCTGCTTGCTGCAACGGAAGATGGTAAAACCATTGCGGGTGCCTTCTTCTTGAAATGGAAGGACCGGCACGTGTTGATGTTCACCGGGAATTCAACAGAAGGGAAAACACTCGGTGCCATGCCGTTCCTGATAGATCATCATATCAGTCAGAATGCGGGGCAGCAGGGATGCTTGCTGGATTTTGAAGGAAGCAACGATGATAACCTGGCAAGATTTTACGGAAGTTTCGGAGCGGAGGAAGAGCGTTACGCCACCATCAGGATCAATCACTTGCCCTGGTGGGCACGCATTTGGAAAGGATAACAGGAGATGATCTGGAAAGCCCTCACCGTTTTTTTAATGAGTACCGTGAAGTTTGCATTCGCGTTTCCGGTGGCCTATGGAGCGGATCTCCCGTTCTGGTGGATGTTCCTGTCTACCACCCTGGGAGGCATCACCGGTGTCCTGATCTTTGGAGTGCTGAGTGACCGCATCACTGCCTGGTGGGTGAATCGCAGGATATCGCGAAACAACGGAAAGCCGCATAAGATATTCACCCGGAGCAACCGGAGGCTGGTCAGGATCAAAACAAAGTATGGACTTCCGGGGATCGCATTTCTGACCCCTGCGTTATTGTCCATTCCTGTGGGAACATTTCTGGCGATCCGCTATTACCGCCATGAAGAAAAAAAGGCATTTCTCTACCTGGCTATTTCCGTGATCGCCTGGTCCCTGCTTTTCTGTAGTTTCGGAAGTGCGGTGGATGTGTTGGTGCCATAAAAAAAGGCCCTTGTTCAGGGCCTTTCTCATGTTTTGGTCAAATCCTATTCTGCTTTCTTGTGACAGGTTTCTTTGGACTTGCAGCATTTCTGGCCTTCCTTGGCTTCCTTGCAGCATTTTTCCTTGTTACATTTTTTCTTCTTTTTGTCCTTGTCTTTATCCTTGTCCTTGTCAACAATGGAGGTCTGAATGCGGTTGTTGTCACCCATCAGGCTTCCTGCGGAGACGGCTACTGCGCTCAACGCAAAAGTCAGGATCAGGCCATATGCTACCTTTTTCATGTCGCTTCGTTTTTATGTTAGAACCTAAAAATAGACATTACCGGTATACGATGCCAGCCAAAAAATGTTAACGTTGGGTTGATGCCCATGCGGCAAGCGGGGTTTGCCGGCCCTGGACCACGTCTCCGATCTTCACTTTGATGTCTGCATCCACAGGTACAAATACATCCAGGCGGGAGCCGAATTTGATAAAGCCCATCTCGCCAGCCTGCGTGGCCTTGTCATCCACCTTTGCATAACATACGATGCGTCGGGCCAGGGCGCCTGCAATTTGTCTGAACAGGATCGCACGTCCGTCTTCTTTTTCCACCACCACGGTCACCCGTTCATTTTCCGTGCTAGACTTAGGGTGCCAGGCCACCAGGTATTTTCCAGGAAAATATTTTTGATAGGCCACCCGTCCCGCGATCGGGTACCAGTTGATGTGCACATTCAGCGGCGACATGAAAACGGATATTTGCTTTCGCTTGCCTTTGAAGTATTCGGTTTCTTCCACTTCTTCAATCACCACCACCTTGCCGTCACATGGTGACAGGATCAGGTTTTCATCAGCTGCCGGCGGCCGGTTCGGGACCCGGAAGAAGCGAACGACGATCACCACGACGACCGCAAGCGCTGCGGCGAGTATATAAAACAAAATTGGCGGGAGATACAGATAGCTCAGAGAAGACAGGATGAGCGTGACCAACAGGGTCAATAAAATAGTGGGTGTGCCTTCGCGGTGTAATTTCATGGTACGGATTTGCTGCAAAGGAATGAAAAAAAAGGGTAGTTTGAAACCGGATTAATTCAGCAACAACAGGTATACAAAAGCAGGTCCTGCAGATAACAGCTCACTGTCGAAACGGTCCAGTATCCCGCCGTGACCGGGGAGTAGCGTCCCGGTGTCTTTGGCGCCTACCTTCCGCTTGATCACTGAAACGGAGAGGTCGCCCAGGGTGCCGGTGATCATAACGATGGCGGCAAAGCCGAGCCATTCAACAAGGGATAAGCCAGCAGGTAACCATTGGCGGCATAGGGTCATGACGGCAAGTCCGCAAATAAAACCACCGATCGCACCCTCCCATGTTTTCTTGGGAGACACCCTTTCCAGCAGTTTATGGCGTCCCAGGAAACGGCCGCAGATATAGGCCATGGTATCGTAACACCAGATGGTGCCAAAGTAAATGTAGAGGATCACCGGATTATAGTTAGGATTGTCACATCCGGAGATGTCTCTTCCCATTTCCAGTATAAAAATGAAGGGTGCAATCACATACACCAAAGGAAATATCGTATGTGCCAGATTGTGATGTGGTTTTTCAGATTTTCTGAAAACTTCGATGCCTGCAATAAGCGGGAGAATGAAATACAAAGAATACAATCCGGGTTGTTCAATAAGATTTGCAAGAAAACCCAACAATCCTGCAGCAACCCCAACCCAGGTGTAAGGTTGTGTGTGTTCCGACCTGACAAGCTTATAGTACTCCAGCAAGCCAACCGTAGCGATAAAGGCGAGTAAAATGGTGAGGTAGGGTGGTCCCAGATAAATTCCCCCCAGCATCACGCCGAGAAAAACGATACCGGTGATGGCGCGTTGCATCATTCGTCCTGGAATTTTTCGACGATGCGTTTGGCCCGGATCACATCTTCGGGGTTGACCATCAGATTGATCTCACCGACGGATGGGTATGCGGAATCCTGTTGATTAAAGAAAACGGATTGGATGCCTTCATGATCCAGCAGGCCCATGACGATCTGTACACGTTGCAGATTGGTGTCGGAAAAGATATTGACCCATTCGCCCATTGCGGTGCTTATGACTTGCCCGAGTCCAGCAGGAATACGTACACCTCTTTCGGGCCGTGGGCGCCGATGATCAATGTTTTTTCAATGTCGGCGGTGCGGCTTGGGCCGGTAATCGCCGTGACCATGGATGGCCATTTCTCACCGTATTTCTTTTGCAATGCGGCGAGGCCGTCTGAAAGATCGTATTGCAGCTGGTTGGTGGAAGCGATCACCACATGAACCGGGGCGAAGGCGGGAAGCTTTCGTCCGGAAGATTTGGCGGAAGACATCAGGATCGTGCCGGTACGGGCGACCAGAAATTCGCACGTGGTGATGCCTGCATCGATGTTGGAGAACTCCGTTTTATTATCTACATATGACAGCTGCATGTCCTTCAGAATATCCTTCAGGTTATCCTCGAAGCAGTATACATGCTTCCATTGGTGCTCTTCCATCAGGGCGGATAACCCTTGCGACAACTCTTCGAGGTTCTCACAAAACCGGAACTGGCCGCCAATAGCGATGAAGGCTTCGGCGAAGGTCAGATCCAGGCTGTTTTCGGCCGGATGAAATACCGGCGTTTCGTAGTCGGTGGATGCGTAGGGACTATCGTTCTTTTGGATCAGCGCCTTACGGATCTTTTTCAGGATCTTCTCCTTAGAGGTACTTTCATTCATTACCCAAGCCTTTTTACAGGTTCAGTTCAGTTTGCTTTGCGCCTTCGGAAGCGGAATCTCCGTTATTCATTGGGGCTTCCGGAGAGCCCGGGGGCACGGTTTTTTCCGGCACACCACCGTTCTCATTTCCAGAAGCCGGCAGTTCCGTGCGGATGGTGCCATCGGGCAGCGGATGGTCTTCGGGCTTCTCTGCCTTAGCATCTTTTGAATCCACCTCTTCCTTTTTCCGGAAAGGCCTTTCACCGAAAATATCTTCCAGGTCTTCCTTGAAGATGACTTCCTTCTTAAGCAGCTGTTCCGCCAGGCGCATCAGCTTGTCTTTGTTTTTCATCAGAATCTCCTTGGCGCGGATGTACTGCTGTTCAACGATGCGGGAAATTTCCTCGTCGATGAGCTGTGCGGTCTTCTCACTGTAAGGTTTGCTGATGTTGTATTCGGATTGTCCGGTGGAGTCATAGTAACTCAGGTTTCCGATCTTGTCATTCAGTCCGTAGATGGTGACCATGGCCATGGCCTGCTTGGTCACTTTTTCAAGGTCGTTGAGGGCACCGGTGGAAATCTTTCCGAAGATCACTTCTTCCGCAGCCCTTCCGCCGAGTGTCGCACAAATCTCATCCAGCATCTGGTCGGTGGTGGTGATCTGCCTTTCTTCGGGCAGGTACCATGCGGCGCCGAGCGACTTTCCGCGTGGCACGATGGTCACCTTCACCAGGGGACTGGCATGTTCCACCAGCCAGCTGACGGTGGCGTGTCCGGCTTCGTGGTAGGCGATCACCTTTTTCTCGTCCATGGTTATGATCTTGTTCTTCTTCTCCATACCGCCGATGATCCGATCCACCGCATCCAGGAAGTCCTGTTTGCTTACAAAACTCCTGTTGTTACGTGCGGCGATCAAAGCGGCTTCATTACATACATTGGCGATATCGGCGCCGGAGAAACCGGGGGTCTGACGTGCCAGGAAGGCGATGTCCAGTGCGGTATCCAGCTTGATAGGCTTCAGGTGCACCTTGAAAATATCTTCCCTTTCCTTCAGGTCGGGCAGCTCCACGTAGATCAGACGGTCGAACCTGCCCGGTCTGAGCAGGGCGCGGTCCAGGATATCTGCGCGGTTGGTGGCGGCCAGGATGATGACTCCGCTGTTGGTGCCGAAGCCGTCCATCTCCGTCAGAAGCTGGTTGAGGGTATTTTCACGTTCGTCGTTGGCGGCCTGTGTGATGCGTCTTCCCCTGGACCGTCCGATGGCATCGATCTCATCGATGAATACGATACAGGGCGCTTTTTCCTTGGCCTGTTTGAAAAGGTCACGCACCCGGGAGGCACCTACGCCCACGAACATCTCCACAAAGTCAGAACCCGACAGGGAGAAGAAAGGGACTTTGGCTTCACCGGCAACGGCCTTTGCGATAAGGGTCTTACCCGTTCCTGGAGGGCCCACCAGCAATGCACCTTTGGGGATCTTTCCGCCGAGGGTCGTGTATTTTTTCGGGTTTTTCAGGAAGTCAACGATCTCTTTGATCTCGATCTTGGCACCTTCCAATCCGGCCACATCGTCGAATGTCACGGAGACCTGCGTATCCTTATCGAAGAGGGTGGCGCGGGATTTTCCGATATTGAAGATCTGGCTTCCGCCGACCCCGCCGCCGCTCATACGGCGCATGATGAATACCCATATGGCGATGAGGATGATGAAGGGCAGGAGGTAACCCAGCCAGCTGCTCAGCACATCGCGGCGTGTGTCAAACTCCAGGTTGATCTTGTCTTCCGGTTTGAAATCCTTCTGAATCTCGTCCAGTCGTTTCTGCAGGTGATCCGCCGAACCGATCTTCAGGGTGTACTGTGGACCGGAGTTATCAAAGATGGCGTTGGAACGTTTGGTAACATCCTTGAACTTATCGGGGTTTGCTTCCAGGCTTGCTTTCTTGATATAGATCTCCGCAAACTCATCATTCACCACCACGATCTTTTCCACGTGATGTTCCTTCAGCAGCTCCTGTTCGAACTTGGTGTAGGAGACATCCTTCACCTCATTGCCCCAGGTAAATACGTTGATGGCGGCAATGATCAGAAAGATAACGATGTATACCCAGTAAAAACTAAAATTGAATTTCGGCTTTCGCGGTGGTTGGCCGGCTGGGCCGGATTCCTTCCTGACGCGTTTGGGGTCCTTGTCGGTATATTCTTCCTTCATTAAGTTTAATAGACGTTTAAGCGTTAGATTTAACCGATTTTTTTCCGACAGCTTCTTCGCGGATATCTTCTCTGCGTGCATCGGCCCAAAGTTCCTCGATTCGATAAAACTCCCTTTGGGTCGGTTGGAATATATGTGCCACAACATTTCCGTAGTCCAGCAAGATCCATTCGGCATTTTCATAGCCTTCCTTGCTCCAGGGTTTTTCACCTACAGCTTTTCGCACCTCTTCCACAACGGAATCAGCGATGGCATCTACCTGGGTGTTGGAATCACCGTGGCAAATCACGAAATATTCACAAAAGGCATTTTCTATTCCGGTCATGTCCAGAAGTACAATATCCTTTGCCTTTCGTTCCAGCATGCCATGTACGATGGCTTCTGTCAGTTTTTTTGACTCGTTCTTTTTTTTCATCTGTATGCTGGGACCTGCCGCCTCTGTCTTCAATGGCTCCACCCGGATTTTTCGGAAAAAACAAAAATACTCATTTCTTTTGCATTTGCACGCTAAAGCATGAGCATAGGTCAAATGAAAGTCAGGTTGGGATCGGTGGACTCCACCAATGCCCATTGTGCAAGGTTGCTGAAGGAGGGTCCCGTAGCGCATGGGAGTCTGTATTATGCGATCGAGCAGTCTGCCGGAAAGGGGCAGCCCGGGAACAAATGGGTGAGTGAGCCCGGCAGCAACCTCGTGTTCAGCATGGTTGTTTATCCCGACAAGCTCGAACCGGCGCGTGCCTTTTTACTCAACCAATGGGTGTCCGTCGCCCTGGTAGACTTCCTTCACGAATACTTTCATATAGACATGGATTGCCTGGCAGTCAAGTGGCCGAACGATGTTGTGGCGGATGATCGGAAGATCGCCGGTATTCTTATCGAAAGTGCCATCCAGGGAAACACGCTGGCCCATGCAATTGCAGGAGTGGGGCTGAACCTGAACCAGCAGGCATTCCCGGAAGAATTAAGCCGGGCGGTGTCCGTACGTCATCTGACCGGCGTGATTCATCCGCTTGAAGAGGCACTTGATGCGTGTGCTGCTATATTGGATCGGGAGTGGAAGGTCTTTCAGGATGATCCGACATCGCTCACCGAAAAATACAGGGATATGCTTTATGGCAAAGACCTGTGGCGGGATTTCATGATTGAAGGCCGCCGTACTTCCGGCCGCATTGAAGGGGTTGATGATGAAGGGCGTCTGGTGCTGCAATTCAACGACGAGTCCCGTCGTGCCTTCCGCTTTCAGGAACTTAAGTGGATCTGGTAGCCTCCAGTTGGGCGCCGATCTTAGATGCCATCGCATCAAAAAATGCGGTCAGCGGTTTTTCCGCCATCATCTTCACAAAGGGCGACATGTCCGTTTCCAGCTCAAACCGTACCTCGCAGTGGCCGTCCGGCAATGTCGTCATGCGGGCAAACAGGTCGAACTTGATGGGACTTTGGGTGGTGGATTTATAGCGGACCTCATGCGGACCGGGTTGCGGATGCCTTTCCATGCCCAGTGACGACATGCCTTTGATGATGAAAGAACAGGAGTTCTCATCGGCCTTCCAGTTGCTCACCTTGCCTTCCGGCATGAGTTGTTCGAAATTCCTCAGATCCTTGAGCCAACCGGCAACCAGGGCTTCGTCGAAGGGAAGGTTATAGGTCTCACTTTTTATCAGGACTTGTGCCATGTGCTATTCAGGGTTTCCAGGTGGAAGGTTGCTTGTGCCAGGCTTCCAGGGTTTTGAGTTCGTCCCGGTTGATGTACTGTGATTCGGCCGCCACCTCCAGGAGGGTTGCATAACCTGAAAGGGAGAACAGCGTGCAGTTGCTTTCCGCAAAAGCTGTTTCCGACTGTTTGAATCCGTAATCGAAAATGGAGATCATGCCTTTCACGTTGCCGCCTGCCTGTCTGATGGCTTCCAGGGCACTCAGACTGCTCATGCCGGTGGAAATGAGATCTTCGATGATCACCACACTTTGTCCGGACTCCATGTCACCTTCGATCTGATTGCCCAGTCCGTGTTCTTTCGGTTTGGGCCGAACATAAACGAAGGGAATGTCCAGGGCTTGTGCGGCCAGCACCCCGTGGGCGATGGCACCTGTTGCCACCCCGGCGATGACATCGGGTCTTCCGAACTTTTCTTCAAGGCCGTCGGCCAGCTGCTGACGGATATACGTTCTCACCTTCGGGTAAGAAAGTGTTTTGCGGTTATCACAGTAAATGGGGGAAAGCCAACCGGAGGCCCATTGAAAAGGTTTTCCGGGATTAAGTTTTATTGCCTTAATTTGTAGCAGCAACTCAGCAGTCTTTTTCGCTACATCGTCATTTAAAATCATGGCGCAAATGTATAAAGTTTTTGTCAACGGCATGCCTTTGATATTTGCTGATGCAGTGTCCCGGGAAGCCGTTGACCCGACTTTCTTCACGGTGTCCCTCGGACCGTCATCCATCCTTCCGCTGGTGCAGGAGGGCATGGAGCAGGGCGACCTGTCCTTCGGCGAGGTATACATCCTGAGCGATGCACCGGAAGCCTCTTTTGAAGCCTATTGCAAGCTGTTTGATATCGAAGTGGCAGCGGGAGGATGCGTCCTCAACCCCGACGGAAAAGTGCTGGCCATTGAAAGACCATCACATGGCATCGGCTGGGATCTCCCCAAGGGAAAGGCGGAGGGCGATGAGACGATGCTGGAAACCGCCATCCGTGAGATCCAGGAGGAGTGCAATGCCGGCGACCTTGTCATGAAGCGTGAGTTGCTCACCACCTACCATACCTTCTTCCGCGGAGAAAGGCGGGTGTTGAAAAGATGTCACTGGTTTCTGTTTACCTCGGAACAATTCACACCACAAGCGCAAACGGATGAAGGCATCTCTAAAGCTGAGTGGGTGTCCAAAAAAGAATTAAAAGATCACCTGGCGTTTCCGGTGCTGATGGATGTGTTGAAGGAAGCGGGGGTGTGAGGGGGAGGCGATTTGCAGAGGTGCTGAAGATTGTGAGTAGTGATTCTTTTCTGAACCACATAGGCACATAGGACACATAGAAGAAACGCGTTGACCACCCAAGAATACTTGATGGCAAAGTGGTTATGAACGAATGGCAAATCTACTTTTAGTCAGATCCCTCGCTGCGCTCGGGATGACAAGAACTGCGCGTCAAATGGAGGAAAGAGAAAAGGGCGTGTTTGATTCACTAAGTATCTAAGGGTAAACACGCCCTTTTCTCTTTCCATTACCCCTTCGAACCAATGTCATCCCGAGCGCAGCGAGGGATCTCATCCAGGCCAGGGGCAGTGTCGGACTTCGAGCGCAATCTGTCTAGCAGGTTTTGAAAGGTTTTTCGCACATCTTCCTTTTCCTTGATGCTGACAGAGCTAAATGTTTGGACGGGTTTCAAAATGCAAAGCCCCCAATCATCATCGTCACCAGGCTGAGATATTTTTTGTCAAGTATTTCAAAATGGCGTACAAGCGTTGTCATGGTTTCTTGAAGAAT
>JAGQZQ010000061.1 GCA_020435415.1 Flavobacteriales bacterium | reverse complement strand
ATAACAAATCTATTCTGGTTACCGGTGGTACGGGGTCATTCGGAAAAGAATTCGTAAGAACGGTATTTAAGAATTACCCTGATATCAAGCGTCTCATCGTTTATTCACGGGATGAGTTGAAGCAATTTGAAATGGCTCAGGAATTTCCGAACGATAAATATCCTGTTATCAGGTATTACATCGGAGATGTTCGCGATGCTTCCCGTTTGGAAGCGGCTTTTGAAGGTGTGGACTATGTGGTTCATGCGGCCGCACTGAAGCAAGTCCCAACAGCGGAGTACAACCCAATGGAGTGCATTAAGACCAATGTAATGGGTGCGGAGAATGTGATCAATGCGGCCGTTAAGAAATCCGTCAAAAGGGTAGTGGCCCTTTCCACGGATAAGGCAGCATCACCGATCAATCTTTACGGTGCCACCAAATTGTGCTCTGATAAATTGTTTGTGGCAGCCCGGTTTATCGCCGGAGCCAAGGATACGCGATTCACTGTGGTGCGCTATGGCAATGTGATGGGTTCCAGAGGTTCGGTGATCCCTTTCTTTATGAAGAAACGTGAAGATGGTGTTTTGCCCATCACCCATGAGGGAATGACCCGGTTCAATATTCTTCTTGAGGAAGGCGTTGCACTGGTGATGTATGCGCTGGGAAATGCTTTTGGCGGGGAGATACTGGTCCCGAAAATCCCATCATACAAGATCACCGAAGTCGCCAAGGCCATCGGTCCTGATTGCGAGGTGAAATTTATTGGCGTTAGACCTGGTGAGAAGATCCATGAAGAAATGGTTTCCGAAATGGACTCTCTCTACACGATCGAAAACAACAAGTACTACATTATTGTACCGAATGATCCATTCCTGAGCATCGAAACGGTGGTGGAACGGTATGCGAAACACTACGACGGAAAACCGGTGCCTTTCGGATTCCGGTATAGTTCTGATAGCAATACCGAATGGTTGAGTGCAGATCAGATCAGAGAACTTGTGGAGACACATATCGGACCGTTATAGTTTGATCATGGTTTCTCCAGAACCCGGATCATATGAGTGAATGTATACTCGGAACCGTTCAGTTCGGTCTTGACTATGGTATCAACAACACACATGGCAAGCCCGGAGAAGGTGAAGTTTTTGACATCCTGGAACACGCTTTTCGGAACGGGGTCAGATTGCTGGATACTGCACACAGTTACGGATCCGCGGAAGAAGTTATAGGCAGGTATCACGCACCAGGCAGGGAGCCGTTCAGCATCATCTCTAAATTTGTTCGCAACGGAAGCGACGCTAGTCAGGTAAGGACAGGTTTTCTGGAAGGCCTCGAACGCATGAGCGTTGATCACTATCATACCTATCATTTTCACAGGTTTGAAGAGTTGGCGCAATCCGATGATCTGATGTCCATGTTTTCCACTTTGAAGGAAGAAGGAAAAATGACATACCTGGGCGTTTCTGTTTATGATGATTATCAGTTTGAACAAGCGATAAACCATTCTCATGTGGATGTGATCCAGATTCCCTTTAACCTTCTTGATAACCGAAAAAGCAAGCGCGATTTGTTGACCAAATGCCAGAAGGCGAAAAAGCAGTTGCATGCCAGAAGTGTTTTTTTACAGGGACTGTTCTTTATGGATGCCGACAAGCTGCCGGCGAAACTTCTGCCTATGAGGCAAGCCCTGCTCAGATTGAGGGCCATCGCTTCGGAGGCAAATTTGACAATGGAGGAACTTGCATTGGGATATGTCATGACCAATGATGAAATTCAAGGCGTGTTGATTGGTGTGGACAACGTGGATCAATTAAAGCATAACCTGGCCGCTGCAAGCATTCGGTTACCTGACGAGGTGATGGATGCTGTTCATCAGATCAGGGTGGAGGAGCCATCCTTGTTATCACCGGTAAATTGGACGTGATATGCCAAGCAATGAAAAAATACTCATAGCCATTCCCGCCAGAGGCGGGTCAAAAAGGCTGTTGCGGAAAAATGTAAAGGACCTGAATGGTAAGCCCATGCTGGCGTATACTATTGAGGCAGCACTTATGTCTGCACTCACACCGCATGTGTATGTGTGCACTGAAGATGATGAAATAGCGGAAGTGGCAGAGAAGTATGGTGCCCGGGTATTCAGGATCGCACCGGAGATGGCAGAGGACGATGTGTCGTCCACCACACCGTGTCTGCATTTACATACCCATCTGCAGGAGCAGGGACACGATCTGGAAATCCTCTTCAACCTGCAACCTTCTTCTCCCTTAAGAAACGCAGAAGATATCACCGGGGCATATGACCAGTTCATCCGGTCCGGCGCTGATTTTCTGGTAAGCACCACCGAGATTGACCCGCATTATTTTCACTGGGCCCTGAAGGAAACAGATGGAGCCTATGAAATGTATTTCGGCAACGAATTCATGAAGGAAAGGATATACCTGCCAACCGTATATCGCCCCAATGGAGCTATAAAGCTGGCAAGGACAGAGGCGCTTATCAAGCATGGAAACTATTTCGGGAAACCGCTGACTGCATTTTCCATGCCCGAAAGCAGAAGTATACACGTTGCCACAGCGTTTGATTTTCTTTGTTGTAAAGCCATGTTATCTCACTAGCAAATGAATACCACAGGTCCCATCCAAAATTTTGAGCAGGGTCGGAAAGTACTCGATCGCTTTCACGCCATTGTACCCGGCGCAGGTCATACTTATTCCAAAGGGGAAGACCAGTTCCCATGGAACTCTCCCCAATTGATCGCTCATGCGAAAGGAGCCTATTGCTGGGACGTGGATGGAAATAAGTTTGTAGACTGGGCCATGGGGAATCGCGTCATCATCCTTGGGCATGCGGATGATCATGTTAACGCCAAGGTGAAGGAAGCATTGGACCTGGGAACCAATTATACGCGTCCGGGTATGCTGGAATTTGAACTGGCGGAGTATCTGACCGACCTCTTTCCGGTTGCGGAAATGGTGAAATACGGAAAGAATGGCTCCGATGTGACAACGGCGGCGATCAAACTGGCAAGAGCATATACCGGAAAAAAGTATGTGGCCATCTGTAAGGATCATCCGTTCTTCAGCATTCATGACTGGTTTATCGGAACAACACCCTGCGATAACGGTGTGTTGGATGAAGTACGCAAGTACACTCTGGGCTTTTCCTATAATGATCCGGCCTCCCTGGAAAACCTGATCTCAGAATATCCGAACCAGATCGCGGCCGTGATTCTGGAACCTGTGAAGAACGACGAACCCAGGGATAATTACCTGCAGGTTCTCAGGGATACCTGTACAAAAGAAGGTATGGTGTTGATCTTTGATGAGATGATCAGCGGGCTGCGGTTCGACCTCAGAGGAGCTCATCATAAATACGGTGTTATGCCGGATCTGGCTACATTCGGTAAATGCATCAGCAACGGTTTCTCGTTTTCATTGCTGGCAGGTAAAAAAGACCTTATGGAGTTGGGTGGTCTCAGACATGATCGCAAAAGAACATTCCTGCTTTCCCAAACGCATGGTGCCGAATCCCCAGGCCTGGTTGCGGCAAGGGCCACCCTCGAAGCATGTGACCGTCTCAAGGTAAGCGAACATACATGGGGTTTCGGTGCGCAACTGGTCAGTGGTCTCAGGAAAATTGCCCTGGAAGAAAAAGTGGAAAAATTTATCCGCATCATTGGGTTTGATTGCAACCCACAGATCATATCAACCCGTGAAAACGGACAGTATTGGCCGGAACTGCACACCCTGTTTCATGAAGAAATGATCAGCTGGGGCGTGCTGATTCCATGGATCAGTATCACATACGCACACGGACAGCAGGAACTGGATATTACGCTGAATGCATTCCGCCACGCAGCAAAGCGTGTGTATCGTTGTCTGGAAGACAATGCCGTGGAAACAGCGTTTGCCGGTGATGCCGTGAAACCCGTTTTCAGAACCTATAATAAATGTAAACAGGGACGGTGTGGCCTGCTTCATGCAGATGCACCCAAGGCAAGTTGTTGCATAGGATAACAATGAAAACGGGAGCGGTCATACAAGCACGCATGGGATCGACCCGCCTGCCGGGTAAGGTGTTGATGAAAGCCGGCCCTCAAACTTTCCTGCAAATTCTTCTGAAACAGATTTCGTACAGCAAGAGAATCGATCAGGTGATCATTGCTACTACCACGAGCTCGCAGGATGATCAAATCGTGCAGGCATGTGAAGAGGCTGGGGTGACTGTCTTCAGAGGTAGTGAGCACAATGTGCTTGAACGGTATTTTTTGGCGGCAAAACAGCATGACCTTGATGTGGTGGTCCGCATCACATCTGATTGTCCACTCATAGACCCGTACCTTGCAGATGAGATGATCACATTCTTTCATGCTCATCAGGATCGGTATGACCTGGTGACGAACCGGCACCCCCTGACCTTTCCTGATGGATTGGATGTGGATGTGATGAAGTTTTCCGGACTGAAGGATGCATTTGAACATGCAACTACGGACAGACAGAAGGAACATGTTATCCCTTACTTCTGGGAAGAAGGAAAAAAGGTTTATAATTTTGAATGTGCAGAACAGCTTTTCGAAAAATACCGGTGGACGCTGGATTATGAAGAGGATGCATCGATGATCAGGTATATCGTTACGGAAATGCCAGTGGAGGAGTCAAGCCCGTTCAGGTATGAAAAAATTATTCGCTTTCTTGAGGCACGGAATGACTGGCAGGAGATCAACCAAACATATGTTGGCAAGTAAAAGCCTATGGATGAATACGTCAAATTTCTTCAGGGTGACAAAGAGAATACAGAAAAGTATTACCTGAAGTCGCTGGAAAAAACGGAACAGCAAAAAGCGCTGGAAATGCTGCTTGCCGGCAAAGGGATGAAGGGAGCTATGCAAATCGCGGACATTGCCTGCGGTGCGGGTACGCTTACACATCACCTGTCGAAGCAATACCCTGAAGCCACATTTTCTCTCCTTGATTATAACAGCGATGCCCTTGAGCTGGCGCGAAAGATCAATCCCGGGGAGCGGTTCTCTTTTCATGAAGGGGATATCTATCATTTGCCATTTCCTGACAATTCATTCGATGTCGTGTTTTGCTGGCAAACATTATCCTGGCTTGAACATCCTGAGAACGCAATTAAAGAACTCATGCGGATCACCAGACCGAAAGGTAGTGTATGGATGTCGTCGCTGTTTAACCTGGACCACGATGTGGATCTGTATACCAATGCGATTGATCATACCCATTTGTCAGGGAAGCAAAGTCAAACCGTCCGGTACAATACCTATAGCCGTACATCGGTGGCCGCCTGGCTTGAAGGTCAGTCTTGCGACCATCAGTTTCACCGTTTTGTTCCAAGCATCGATTTTAAGTCAAGTGGAAAAGGACTGGGAACCTATACTGTTAGCACACCCGATGGCCGTATACAGATTTCCGGCGGTATATTGATGAACTGGGCCATTCTAGAAATCCTGAAACACTAACCTGTCATGACTACCCAAACCGGTACGACTTTTACATCCATTATAGATTATCATCGCAGGCAATATGATATGGAATATGCCAGTACTGCAAAACTTTTGCAACTGCTGGAAGGCATGCATGGCAAGAAAGATGGATTGAGCGTGTTGGATATCGGTTGCGGTGGAGGAGCCAATATCCACCATCTTAAAAAGAAATTTCCAACCTGGCACTTCACCGGCTTTGATATTGACAGCGACGCCATTTCCCTTGCCCGCGATCGCAATTCGGATAGCGAATTCGGTATTTATGGGATCGATGACGCAGTAGACTGGCTTGCCGGAAAATCCTTTGATATTGTGCTTGCGCTGCAATTGGCTACTACGCCGATACGGGCCACTACGTGCATCGCCAGGTACCTTCCCCTGGTAAAACAAACCTTTCTTAGTCTGGACCTTTACAACGAAGGTCCCTTTGAAAATGATCTTTCACGAAAGGATGTGAGAACCGGAGAAACCCATTGTTATCAGATCGATTCTTTAGAAACGGTGAAAGCACTTGCGAAACAGCATTCATTTGAATGCACCGCCGAACCATTCGAGATTAATATCGATTTGCCCAAGCCGCCATACGGAGTTTCCGCAACATATACGGAGCTCACCGCAGATGGCAGGCGCATTCAGATCAGCCATCCCGGCATCTTACTTCCATGGTATTTTGTGGTACTTACCCGAATGCCAAAAGATGAGTAAAAAAGTTTTCTTCAAGCCTGCCCTGGGAAGCCAGATCGGACTGGGTCATGCATATCGCTGCATTTCTCTGGCCGGTATGCTGCCTCAGGATTTTAGGTCATGCGTGATCATCCCGGACAATCAGAAGCAATATGCAGAACTGTTCTCCGGTGGGATGGATGAGGTGCGGATTCTTGCATCTTTTCAGGATATGCGATCAGAAGCTGAGAATCTGATCAATCATTGCTTAGAACGCGGAAGTATTATTGTTCTTGATGGATACGAGTTTGATGTTAGTTATCAGCAGGTGCTCAAAGACACCGGCGTTTTTGTTGTATCCGTTGATGACTTTGGCGAAGGCCGGTTTGTTTCAGATGTGGTGATTAATCATGGCTGCCTCAATCCAAGGTATGACCTGCCGTCTTATACCATCTGTTGTACCGGCCCTGAATACTTCATGGGAAGGAAGTCATTTCGCGAAGCAGCGAGCAACAAACGCAAAACAGTCCATGAGGTGACGGATATATTTGTGTGCTTTGGAGGAGCGGACCCCCTTGATCTCACCATGCCTACGGTGAAGACACTGCGTAAGATGGTGCCGGAGTCCGCATTGCATGTGGTTACGGGTCCCGACTACCAGGGACTGGAGAAGTTGAGTTCTTTCACTGTTGAATCAGGTCGTGTTCATCTCTACAGGAACCTTGATGCACAAGGCATGCTTGATGTGATGAAGCATTGTCAGACAGGTGTGGTGGCCGCAAGCAGTGTTGCTATGGAAGCATGTTGCGCCGGGTTGGGTTTGCTGGTGGTCGCCTATACGGAAAATCAATACAATATTGCTTCCATGCTCAGTCAGTTGGATATGGCGGTGATGCTTACATTGATGGACTATTCCCAATGGCCGGGACTGCTTTTAAACACTACCTCATTTCTGGATCCGAATGTGATACAAAAACATCTTGCATCACAACAGCAACATATGACGGACAGCAGGCCACGCATAGCACAGGTTTTTAATGACCTTTACCAAAAAAGTAAATCAACAGCATCCTAGGTTGCGTGCAATTCAACAGGTAGTATCTGATAGGTGGATGAGTTAATTGACTATTTCTTGATATTTTAGAGGCTGAAATCACGATACCAATCATGAAAGATATTATCATAGCGGATCACGTCATAGGCTCGGAGAAACCTCCGTTCGTTATCGCCGAGATGTCCGCAAACCATAACCAGTCGCTGGAAAATGCCATCCGGATCGTAGAAGAAGTAGCAAAAACCGGTGCGGATGCCATCAAGCTTCAAACCTATACGCCGGACACCATGACCCTGAAGGGGGCGCTGAAAATACAGGACGAGAATTCACTCTGGAATGGAAGGGAACTGTATGATCTTTATAAAGAAGGCAGCACCCCGTGGGAATGGCATGAGAAAATCTTCAAGAGGGGGAGGGAACTGGGACTCGTGGTTTTTAGCACACCGTTCGACCACACTTCCGTTGATTTCCTGGAAGGTTTGAATACGGAAGTTTATAAGATCGCTTCATTTGAAAATACCGATGTGCCGTTGCTCCGTAAGGTTGCATCTACCGGCAAACCCGTGATTATGTCCACGGGCACGGCAGATCTTGGCGACCTGCACCAGGCCGTCGCGGAACTGAGAACCCATGGTTGCAAAGACCTCGTTTTGCTGAAATGTACCAGCACCTACCCTGCGGATCCGAGTGAATGTCACATACGTACCATTCCCCATATGAGGTCTTTGTTCGGTTGTCATGTCGGTCTATCCGACCATACCAAAGGGATCGGTGTGCCTGTCGCCTCTGTTGCTCTGGGTGCAGTGGTCGTTGAGAAGCACGTGACATTGTCCCGGGCGGATGGTGGCATCGACAGTGCCTTCTCCCTGGAACCTGCCGAACTGAAGTCACTGGTGGATGAATGTCAACGGGCATATGCCTCTCTCGGAAGGGTTAATTATGATATCACCAGCGGGGAAGAGAAGAGTATGATCTTCAAGCGGTCGATTTTTTTGGTGAATGACCTGAAAAAGGGTGAGATGATCAATGAAAAGGATATCCGTGTGTTAAGACCGGGCATTGGCCTGTCTCCCAGATTTTATGATCTTGTAGTGGGCAAAGCCTTGAAGCAGGATGTGAAAGCGGGTACACCGTTGTCACTTGAAATGATCTGATAAAAAAGCAGGCCTGCTCATTAATGATTCTCGCACACCATACAAAAGTTAGCCCATGAAGATCATGTTGCTGGCCTTTGAAGTGGAAGGTTTTCCTTTGCTTGAACTGGCAAAAATGCTGAAAGAGGAAGGACACGATCCCGTGATGGTACATTGTGATCTGTATGCAGTTACCCGCCAACGTGGCGAACAATTAATGGCCAGGTATGAAAGGGAAGGGATTTCTTACAGAAATCTGAAGCAGCCTTACCAGCAGTTACATAATACAACGGATTATAAAGTAGACTGGAACTACCTGCGCGATTTCGAGAAACGCGAATGTCATTCCAAGGGCATCGAACAGCTCCGGCTTACCCATGAAATGTTCGGACATAATTTCCGGTATCCGCGTTACAGGACCGCTTCCAATGAACAATTGTATTTCTGGATGGAATTGATGATCCGCTGGTGTGAAGCCCAATGGGATGATATCAAACCGGACCTGATCTTCACGTTGGAACGGAATTATTTTGTTAAGAATGTCTTCCACCAGATGTCAATTGCCAGGAAGACCCGTATGCTTACCCTGGTCATCAGCCGGGTCCGATCCGGTGTGTACTTCAGTGAGATATTCGGCCTGGGGTCATCACCTGCATTCAGACAAGCGCTGGAGAAGAAGGTTCCTGGTGAGTCGGCCAAAGAATTTATCGATCATTTCATTCACAACAATTCTTTCTCGACATACGATGGCTCGTTGACAGAGATTATGGCCAAGGCAGAGAAATATAAGGCCGGGCCGGTGTTGAAGGAGCTCAGGAGGAGATGGGGCGTTATATACCGCAACAAGCAGATCCGGTTCAATCCGCACGGAGAAAATTATATGACGGGGATACCCAAACTGCTTTACCGCCATGCCCTGAGGAATGCAGTGAATCAGATACATTTCGGACGCAGTCGTGAACGGGTCTTTCGCCGGGGACTTCCCGATAAACCGTTTCTTTATTTTCCATTGCACACCCTTCCGGAAAGTTCGGCGCTCACACTCAGCAATGAATATTATGAGGATGACCTGATCCGGTATATTTCAAAAGAGTTGCCGGCGGGAACCTGTATTGTGGTTAAGGAAAATCCGTTGATGATCGGTGACCGGCCCTCCAGTTATTACAGACGTTTAACGGAGATTCCCAATGTGTACCTGATCGACCCGCTTGCCTCATCAAAAGAGATTCTGGCTGCATGTGCGGGGGTCAGCGGTTTGAGTGGTACCGCATTGCTGGAGGGAACCATCCTGGGTAAACCCGCACACTGCTTCGGTCTGCCGGAATTTATCGATATCGTTCCGTTCAGGGGCTATGAGCAATTTCCGGACTTTGTACGTCATTGTTTCGGTGAGGACACTCCCTTGCCGAAAGCGCTCCCGGTAGAAAAATATATCCAATACATGCTGGACGAATCTATCCATGTAAACTGGAGGGAAATGCTCTATGGCCAGGGGTCGGAACAACAGAAAAGCGATGTGCGATTGGTAGGGGAACGCCTGTTGCATCTGATGACCCTGGGAAGTCTCGATGATCATCCGTAGGTCAACCCCTGGAATGTGGAGGATTTCTATAAATTTGTCCACGTTGTACGTTGATCCTTGCCCGAGAATATCAAGTAAATGAGCAGAATTCTTTATTCATGGTTTTTACGCCTGACCTGGTCAACTAAGATTTATGTATTTAGTGATAGCCATGGTAAAGTGTTTGATCATCTGAATAAGAAGTTGGGAATGCGCAAATTCAAAACCGTAGTAGTGGAAGGTGCAACGGCGATGGGCATGGTAAATCCCAATTCCAAAACAGATGCACTCGGAACCTACAGAAAAAGCCTGATCCGGCTACCGAAATCTTCTGAGCTCCTTTTTCTGTTGGGTGAAGTGGATACCGGGTTTATCATCTGGTACAGGGCCCAGGTTAAAAGCCTGACGGTGACGGATCAGTTCGAGTATTCTCTCACATGTTATTCCAGGTTCATTAAAGAGCTTGTAGATGAAGGGTTTCATAACATTACCATCATGTCCGCTCCCCTTCCGACGATTGGGGACAACCAAACATGGGGAAACGTGGCCAACCTCAGAAAGGAAGTCAAGGCTACACAGCTGGAAAGAACAGATCTGACCCTGAATTACAACAAGAGACTCAAGGAAATGTGTGAGGCATTGAATCTGCGTTTTCTTGATCTGGACAGTGAATTGCTGGGGTCAGGACAACTGGTTAATAAAGCGTTGATGAATAAAAACAAGTCTGATCATCACCTTGACAATGATGCTTACAGCCGGATCGTATTCAGGTCGATGTACGCCGGAAAGAAAAAGGATCGTATGGTAAAAGCGTTGTGGGCCGGTTTTGATTGAGAGCTTATGAATAACTACGGTTGCGATAATATCGGTGAGAATTTTATTTTCATCCACATCCCAAAGAATGCCGGAACTTCGGTTTACCGTGCACTGGGGATGGAGGTAAGCCGGCACTATACGGCTGAAGAATACAAAAAGATGATCGGTGATAAGCAGTATAAGGAAATGTTTTCCTTTGGCTTTGTCAGGAATCCCTGGGAACGGTTCCTGTCATTGTATCATTATGCCCGTATGGATGAATCTTACTATCATTCCGCCATTAATCCGGAGAAGGCGAAGTACGGGAAGCATATGGACTATGATCTGCTGAAAAAAGCGTCCCTCAGGGATTGTGCCCGGTTTCTGCTGGAAGGTAAACTGAAACATAATCCGCCTCACGTTCAATGGCAGCCACAGGTTACCTGGACACACGATGCGAACGGGGAAAACCTCGTGAAATTCATTGGCAGGGTGGAGAACCTGCAGGAAGACTTTAACCGGATAACCCAACAAATAGGCCGGCCAGCACCGGTGCTTGCCAAAACAAATGCAAGTACTTCGAAAACATCTTACAGGGATGCTTTTGATGAAGAAACCAGGCAAATTGTAACGGAATTCTACCGCCATGACGTAGAAATTTTTCAATATCAATTTTGAACCGCGACCCCCTCATATACATTCACCTGCATAAGAGCGGTGGCTCTACAGCCAACCGTGTGCTTATGAATTTCTTTCCTGAAGATAAGGTCTTTCATATCGATGGAACCCGGTATGAAGCTTCCATGACTGAATTTCTGAACTTACCGGCGGAAGAACGGAATCGGTTCCAGTTGGTCAAAGGGCACCAGTTCTTCGGTGTGCACCGGCACTTAGCCGGTCACCCCAAATATTTTACAATACTGCGTGATCCCCTGGATCGTCTTGTGTCCCTTTATAATTACTGTCGTATCGCCCCGGAGATTACATTCAGGAATGAAATACTTGACAAGAAACTCGACTTTTACGAGTTCGTAAAATCGGGCTTATCCAGAACAGCCGATAATGGCATGGTGCGTTTCGTTTCCGGCATCGGATGGGATCAGGTTCCCTATGGTCATTGCACCGATGAAATGCTCCAAATGGCCATCGGGAATATCCGGGAACATTTTGTGCTGGCGGGACTCACGGAGGAATTTGAAGATACCTTTCTTCTTCTGAAGACCATTCTGAAGCTGAAAGGATTTCCTTTTGTAACAGCGTCCAGAAATATATCCGCAGAGCGTAATGTTGATGGGATACCGCTCATGAAGCGAAAAGATCTGGATACCGATAAGCTGGCTGGAATCTTGCCTTTTTATAAATTTGACCAGGCGTTGTTTGATTACGCCCAGTCCGAATTTAAGCAAATAAAATCCCGTTACGCACGTCCCCTGGCATGGAACAAATTACGCTTCTCATGGGCCAGGGCATGGCAAGGCAAACAAAGCACCTGACAATGGCAAACGGCATTTCTGTGATCATCTGTTGCTATAACAGCGCGCGAAAACTTCCGGATACGCTGGATCATATTTTCCGTCAGCAAGTTCGTGAAGAGATGTCATGGGAAACCATTGTGATCAATAATAATTCTTCCGATAATACGGCGGATGTGGCCCGCACGGAATGGGAAAATGCAGGTAGGAAAGGAAACTTCCGGGTTGTGGATGAACCCACACCGGGATTGTCCAATGCCAAACGTCGCGGTTTTCTGAGTGCATCATACGATTTGTTGCTTTACTGTGATGATGATAACTGGCTGGATGAAGGCTACGTGCAACGATGTTTCGATATCATGCAACAACACCAGGAGGTGGGCATCCTCGGAGGCCAGAGTGAGGCAGTGAGTGACATGGAGCTTCCGGTTTGGTTCCCCCATTTTCAGGCTCAGTTCGCTGTAGGAAAACAAGGTGGGGAGGCAGGTGATATCACGGAATCAAGGGGCTATGTATGGGGTGCTGCTTGCGTGTTCCGGAAAGCCGTGCTGGACAAGCTGGATGAGATCGGATTCAAAAATCTGAATACGGGCAGGAAAGGAAAGAAGGTGACGGCAGGGGAGGATGCGGAACTTTGCTTCGCTGCCAAACGACTCGGTTTCCGGATATGGTACGATCCTCAACTCACCTTTAAGCATTTCATCAGCGGTGACCGCCTCACCTGGTCCTATCTCAAAAAAATGTTTGATGGATTCGGAAGGGCGTCCATTGCACTCGATTATTACCGCGATGAGAAAGCCAACCGGGCAAACGCCATCCGTCAATGCAAAAAATTCATCGGAAAGAACGGGAGGTGGAGGTTCTATCTTCCATTCTCGTTTTTGAATAATACAGACTATATTTGGTTCCTCTATTACCGGGGGAGATTAAAGGCTTTAAAGGATTGTGCAGATTATGATCAGAACTGGGAAGTTTGCCACAACATGCTTTCAGGTCATGATGTAAAAGCCCACTCAAAATAAAGACGCGCCCGAAAAAATGAATAGCATCATTAACCTCGATGGTCATGGAACGCATCCTGGCTCCGAAATAACCCAACCAGCCATATGTTTGTTATAAGTGCCGGTATGCCGAAATCGGGAAGCGGTTATTTGTATAATGCGCTTAATGATCTCCTGGCTGGATCGGGAGGTGCAGATGCAAGGAATATCAAAGAAAAGACTGAACTGGGTAACATTCTGCAATGGTATAACAACAATGTGGATGACCTTGGTTTCGGAAACCTTTTTAAACTTTGGAAAGCCAGCCGTAAGTATGGGGCGTTTGTCGTGAAAACACACAGTCCCCCGAGTCTGGCTTCACGTTGGATGGCAGCCCTCGGGATGGTGAAAGTAGTCTATAGCTACCGCGATCCCCGGGATGTTATTTTATCAGCCATCGATCATGGAGAGAAGATCCGTGCAGCGGGTGAGAATCATACTTTTGCCTCCTTCACAGATGTTTCGGCATCTATTCCCGAAGTTAAAACCTGGATCGATATCTGGCGCTCGTTTCAGAAGGAAAAGAACTGTTTGTCCATCAGATACGAGACATTGCTGGACGAACCAGGAAGTACACTGCAGTCCATTTCCGATTACCTGGGGCTTAAGGCGAATAGTGATCTCCTTGAAAGCATTGTGCAGAAGTACGACAGGAAGAATGACCAGGGGACGAAAACGGGACTGCACTTTAATAAGGCAGTCGCCGGAAGATATAAAGAGATGTTTACGCCGGAGGATCAGGAGGTGGTCAGGGAATCGATCGGGAGAGAGATCACCGAAATGGGATATACATTCTAATTAACCATGGGTATGAAACAGGTTTTAAAAAAATGGTTGCTTTCGGATAATGGAGGCACACAGGTTCAAAGGCCTGATCCCTCTACCATGGATCAGGCGCTGGCACGGATGAAAGCACTGGGTGTCATGCCCAGGGTGGTCGTGGATATCGGTGCAGCAATGGGTAGCTGGACGATGGGGGCTTTGAGGTTCTGGCCTGAGAGCGACTATTATTTAGTGGAACCTCTCGACGAACAAATCAATAAGGTGCCTGCAAGGTTGCGCGAAAACCCACGCATCCATCTGGTGCAGGCTGTGGCTGGTGCGGAAGCAGGAACTGTTAAACTGCATGTGACTCCTGACCTTGATGGAAGCGGCATTTATGAAACCGGAGGGAGTGAGGAAAGAGAAGTAAAGGTGCTGCCGGTGGATGAGATCATCGCTCCGGATAAGCGAAAGGACGTATTGCTTAAACTGGATACGCATGGCTTTGAACTTCCCATACTGGAGGGAGCCAAAGAGACTTTAACAGGATGTTGCGGTGTGATTATCGAGGTTTATGGTTTTTATGTTTCCCCCACAGCGAAATTGTTTCATGAGGTGACGCAAGCCATGCACGATCGTGGTTTTCGCCTCTTTGATATCGTGGATGTGTTACGTCGTGAAAAGGATAACGCCTTCTGGCAGGCTGATGCTGTTTACCTCAGACAAGACCATCCGGTGTTTTCCAACAACTCCTATACTTGAGCCATTCCCCCAGGATATCAATTGTTACGCCCAATTTGAACGGCGCGAAATACCTGGAGCAAACCATTCGGTCTGTGCTTCAGCAGGAATACCCCAACCTGGAATACATCGTGATGGATGGTGGTAGTACCGATGGTTCTCTCGATATCATAAGAAGGTATGAAGATCAGCTATCGTATTGGGAAAGCAATCCGGATAAAGGTCTGTATGATGCGGTGAACAAAGGTTTTGGTCATGCCACGGGAGATATCATGGGCTATCTCAACAGCGATGATATGCTTCATCCCGGAGCACTCGCTGCTCTGGCTGAAATCTTTTCATTGCCTCAGGTGGATTGGGTGCAGGGGTTTAACACCTGGTTTGATATTCATGGTCGGACCTATTATGCAGAAAGGTTCAGGACCGTTTCCAAATATGCTTATTACTGCGGTGACTTTGAAGATCAGGATAAGGCCCCCTTTATTCAACAGGAGTCTTCATACTGGTCCAGAAAATTATGGGAACAAGCCGGTGCATATGTTTCCACAGAATATCAACTGGCCGGTGACTTCGAGCTTTGGATGCGATTCTTTTCCCATGCCGATCTGTTTGTCACAAACAGTCTGATCGGTGGATTCCGGTACCATGGGGCCGCACAGTTGTCACGCAACCAATTCGATCAATACCTTGAAGAAAGCCGAAAGATCATTGCGGTGTGCCCGAAAGATGCGGAAACCGAATCCCGCATCGGAAAGATCATGCAATGGAAGAAACAAATGTGGCCTGATCTTCTTCCCGGAGCAAAGGCTAAACGAGATGAGACCGGAAGGGAACTTTACGGAAAGTTTCCACGCGTGAGCTGGAATGCAGAGAAGGAATCTTTTGAAGTCTCGGGAATGACGAAATGATATGGGTGGACTGAAAAACCGGCTGAAAAAAATCCTGGGCCTCACATCAAACAGGCAAACCGTTCTGGTGTATTCAATGGGAAAGGTTGGTTCAACCAGCTTGTACAATACGTTAAGGTCCACCATTCCCGATGCATATGTGTTTCATTCCCATTTCCTGTCTGACCATTGGCTGAAAGAAAGGCTCCCTGCGATGGCCGAGGGTTTTCATATCAATATCAAAGAGGGGGAAAGGGTGCATCGCCATCTGGCCAATCACCCCACTGAAAGAATAAAAGTGATCACGCTGGTAAGGGAACCTCTGATCCGTGACTTGTCTGATGTGTTTGAGAACTGGGAATACACCCACCCGGATCAGGATATTGAATCCGTGGACAGGGACGAACTTATCAGAGACTTTCACAAAAAGAATCATGAATATACCCTCACCTGGTTTGATACGGAGTTCAGGGCATATACGGGATTTGACATATACAGTCAGCCGTTTCCTACGGAACGTGGTTTTGCATTCTATAAGCACGGACCTTTTGATATACTTTGTATTAAGCTCGAATCACTTAATGATTGCTATCATGAAGCATTAAGTAACTGGTTTGGCGAAGGTGTTGGGAATTTGACTACATCCAATGAGTCGGAGAATAAGAAGGGGAGTAGTCTGTATGCCGAGATGAAGCAAAATTATAAGGCTCCTGAGGAGAAACTGGACATGCTGTACGGGTCAAAATATGCCAGGCATTTTTATAGTGAAGACGAACTCATGTCGTTCAGGAAAAGATGGTCTCATGAAGATTAGCGTGCTCACGCCCTGTTACCGGTCCGGTGCATTCCTGGAGCAAGCCATACAAAGCGTGCTGGCGCAGAAAGACCCGGATTTTGAGCACATCGTCGTAGACGGTGGATCAGATGATGAGACGGTATCCATCCTGAAAAAACACTCACACCTGACATGGATATCCGAACCGGATGATGGTCAGTCTGACGCCATGAACAAGGCTTTCGGTCTCTCTGCCGGAGATGTCATTGTTTACTTAAATGCGGATGACACCTTTGAACCAGGAGCATTTCAACTTATCCGTGAAGCGTGGAAGAAAGATCCCGATGCGGACATGTTCGTTGGTGATTTGCTGCTGGTAAGACCGGATAAACAAGTACGTATACAACCCACCGTGGTGTATTTGGAACTGTTGCTCTTTTACAGGAAAAGATTTCCGTATAACCCCGTCTCGTATTTTTATAAACGACAGGTGCAACAGCAGATAGGACCATTCCCGAAGGCCAAACACCACACGATGGACTTCTGGTTTTTGTTGAATGCCTATCAAAGATTCAGGATCAGGAAGCTGGATGGTGTTCTGGGGTCGTTTCATATGCATGAGGCCAACAAAACCAGTCTGGTCGATTCCAACATCCTGTGCCTGAAAAGTGCCATCAACCACTGTCTGAAGCACGATCCCGGTAAGCTCCCTTTTCTGCTTCGCCATTGGGTTGTGTTCAGGTACTTCGGTGGTAGCCGGAAGCATCGCCCGGAAGTCTGAAACTGACGGACTGAAAATCGAAATAGACGATTATCTTTGTAAGTGCTTGTATGATTGACCCATACTCGTGACCGTGCACGAACATAGTATTATGCAATCTCGTATTTCAGTCGTTATCCCCACCTATAACCGGGCACCGTGGTTGTCAGAGGCACTGATAAGCATTGCGCAACAGTCCCTGTCGCCTGAATATTTTGAAGTGATCGTCGTGGATAACGGGTCTACCGATAACACCCGTGCCATTGTGGAACAGGCAGGCACCCAATACCCCAAGGTTAACTTCAGGTACTTTTATGAAGGCGTTCCGGGTATGTTATCGGGGAGACACAAAGGTGCACAGGAGGCCAAAGGTGAGATTGTCACCTTCGCGGATGATGACATTATCGCGGTCCCCGGTTGGCTTGAGGCCATCCTGGAAGCTTTTGAAAACAAAGAGGTGCACATGGTCGGCGGTCCGAGTATTCCAAAATATGAACAGACGCCGCCGGAGTGGCTGGATTGGTTCTGGAATCACAACGAATACGGAACCTATTGTGGTGAACTGAGCCTGATCGATTTCGGGGAAGAAGACAAAGAGATCGACCCCGGATTTGTATGGGGACTTAACTTCTCCATACGCCGAAAAACCCTTTATGAATTGGGTGGCTTTCATCCCGACTGTATCCCTAAATCTCTTCAGTATTTTCAGGGGGACGGTGAGACAGGTCTCACGCATAAGGCCACTGCCAAAGGCTACAAAGCCTTGTACGCCTGGAAAGCCAGGGTTGAACACCAGATCCCGCAGGAAAGACTTACCTCAGACTACTTTTGCCAGCGATATTTCTATCAGGGGGTATGTGATTCCTATACCCAGGTGCGCAGGGATGGTCGGTTGAATGCCGCCAGGGATAAAACCGGTAGATTGGGTTCTACCGTCAAACGTGCACTCAAACGTGTGCTGGGCGATGCAGATGATATGCGTTTCCCGACGAATGTCAAAGGACTGAAAAAAGCTTTTCAAAAGGCCTATGAAGATGGCTTTGCTTATCACCAGAAGGCATTGCGTGAACACGATGCTCTGCTGGAATGGGTGCTGAAGGAAGATTACTGGGACTATGAATTGCCCGCACTAACCGCGAATCAGAAATGAAGGAAAGAATAAAGTCTTTGGTAGGAAGTGCCGTCAAACAGGCCATTAAGGAGCAGCAACTTGCCGAATTACCCGATGCTTCCTGGCAACATCAGCTTGCCTGGCAATATGCCACAAACCCCGGCCCCGGCTTTAATGCCAGCGGTTTTCAGGTGTTTTCCCAGGATGATGAAGATGGTAAACTGCTGTATATCTTTTCGCAGATAGGCACAACCAATAAAAAGTGCGTGGACATCGCCTTTGCTTCTCCCATCGGTTCCAATACCGCCAATCTGATCGTTTATCACGGTTGGCATGGTTTTCTCGTAGAAGGCGGTGACATGGCTACGGCCTGCCAGTATTTTCATGGCAACCGCAGAACCAATATTTTTCCACCTGTGATGAAGCAGGCCTGGATCACAACCGAAAATGTGAATAACCTGATCCTCGAAGCAGGATTTCAGGGAGAAATAGATCTTTTCTCCCTTGATATTGACGGGATCGACTATTGGTTGTGGAAGGCCCTTGATGCCGTTTCACCGCGGGTGATGGTGGTGGAATACCAGGACATCCTTGGTCCGGATCTGGCCGTAACCGTGCCATATAAACCCGATTTCAACCGGATGGATTTGCACGAGGATTTTTACGGCGCATCCTTGCCTGCGTTTGTCAAACTTGCCAAAGAAAAAGGATACCGGCTGGTAGGTGCCAACCGTCTTCAATATAATGCGTTCTTTGTAAGAAATGATATTGTTTCGGAGCACCTTCCCGAGGTGGATATTAACACATGTTTTACCCATCCCAAGGTGGAGGAAGGAAGAAAGACCCGTTTTGCCAAGGTGAAGGATCTGGGCTGGGAGCACGTTTAATCAGGAAAAACCATGATAGAAAAAATCATTCACAAAGATAGGTTGCTGGCCATCATTATCTCTGCCAGCTATTCAGCGGAGGGCATAGAGTTCTTTACGCCTGACGACTTCTCACAGCAGCTGGCTTACATGAACCGGCCCAAAGGATACGTGATCGAACCCCATGTGCATAACACGGTTCCCCGTGAAGTGCATCTTACGCAGGAAGTTCTCATTGTTCGAAAAGGAAGGGTGAGGGTGGATTTCTATGACAATGAAAAGCAATACCTTGAAAGCCGGGTCATCGAAAAGGGGGATGTGATCCTTCTGGCAGATGGCGGTCATGGATTCGAGATGATCGAGGATGCAGAAATGATCGAGGTAAAACAAGGTCCCTACAGCGGCGAAATGGATAAGGTCCGTTTCGTGCCGGTATCAAAAGATGAAGTAAAGATCAACCATACGTGATTCCAGTCAACACCCCCAGTCTGACCGGCAATGAAAAAAAATACCTTGCCGAATGCATCGATACGGAATGGATATCGAGTGAAGGACCTTTCATCAAAAAGTTTGAAGACGCATTTGCTTCTTATGTCGGAAGACAACAAGGCATTGCGGTGGCCAACGGATCGGCAGCGCTCGATGTTGCCGTAAAAGCAGTAGGAATAGGTCCCGGTGACGAGGTGATCATGCCCGCTTTTACCATCATTTCTCCTGCGGCATCCATTGTCCGCGAGGGAGGAATTCCCGTCCTTGTAGACAGCGACCCGGTCACATGGAATATGGACGTCAACCGGATCGAGGAGAAGATTACCCCGAAAACAAAAGCCATCCTGGTGGTGCATATCTATGGCCTTCCCGTGGATATGGATCCTGTGCTGGACATCGCCAAACGTCATAACCTGCTGGTGATCGAAGATGCCGCCGAGATGCATGGACAGGAATACAAAGGCAGGAAGTGTGGAAGCTTCGGTGACGTGAGTATCTTCAGTTTCTATCCCAATAAACATATCACCACCGGAGAAGGAGGCATGGTGGTGGCCGATGATCCGGAGATCGCTGAACGATGTAGATCTTTGAGAAACCTCTGCTTTATGAAGGAACGTCGTTTTGTTCATGAAGAATTGGGGTGGAATTACCGCATGACCAACCTGCAGGCCGCCCTGGGACTGGCACAGCTGGAGCAGATAGATCGGTTTATAGATAAAAAAAGAGCCATGGGGGCGACCTATCACGCCGCCTTTTCCTCTCTGCCGGATATGCAACTTCCCCTTGTGGAGACCTCCTATGCTAAAAATATTTATTGGGTCTTTGCCATGATACCTGGTGATTCGTATGAAGGCAATGCAATCAAGTGGATGGCGAAACTAGGTGAAGAAGGCATCGGAAGCCGGCCTTTCTTCTACCCCATGCACCAGCAACCTGTATTTCTGAATCAGGGCCTTTTTAAGAATGAATCTTATCCTGTGGCCGAACACATCGCCGAAGCAGGATTTTATATTCCCAGCGGACTCGGACTCTCGGAAAAGGATATGGATATCGTGATCGATAAGGTCACGAAGCTTTTCAGTCGATGAAAGAATTGATCAAAAAACAGCTGCGCCAGCGTGGACTCGAAATCAAACCGATCCTGGACCCGGGGAGGGAGGGGCACGCGTTTTTTCATGTGT